>DAISKN010000184.1:0-10727 GCA_036820975.1 Acidobacteriota bacterium
GCAAGAAGTCCGTGCGCCGGCCGGTCATCGTTCCGGTCGTGGTGGCCCAGGGAAGGTGACGAGGTAACCCGGTGGCGGCAAACGTCTCCTCTTCGCGCTCGCTTTCGCGGCGGAACGGATCTCAGGGCTCGTTCCTGCCGGCGGAGCGATTGTCTGAAGTCTTCGGCGTCATCCTCATGGCGCTCGCGCTCATGGTGGCGGTGAGCCTCGTCACTCATTCTCCGTCCGACCCCGCGTGGTACTTTCATGAGACCAGCGCCCGCCCCACCGAGAACCTGATCGGTCCCGCGGGAGCGTTCCTCTCGGAGGCTTTCCTCCAGGTCTTCGGGCTCGCGTCCTACCTCGTCGCGATCCTCGTTTTCGCGACCGGGTGGAACCGCTTCTGGTTCCAGCCGGTCGATTCCAAGCCGACGAAGCTCATCGGCCTGGTGACGATCATCGCCTGCCTCGCGGCCCTCCTGGCGCTCTCCCTGGGAGAGATTCCGCTCTCCGGAGTTCTCACGCCCGCGGGAGGCGCCGTCGGCCAGATGCTGGCCTCCCATCTGGTCGAAGCACTCAACCCCATGGGAGCTTTCATCCTGCTGGTGACGATGCTGTTCATCGCGATCGTGGTCGTCACCCACTGGTCGCTTTCGGCCGGGTTCCTCGCGTTTCGCCTCTGGCAGAGGAAAAAGAGCGGTGAGATCGCGACCGCCTTCCATCGCTACCGGGAGACCAAGCGCAAGGAGAAGCTCCGCGAGCGCGTGGTGAAGAAGCACGCGAAGCAGGCCAAGGCGAAGAAGGAGGAAGAGGAGGAAGCGGCGGAATTGGAGGACCCGGAGGCGCCGAGGGCGGCGGCGAAGGCCCCCGTCGCGAAGAAGGCGCCGGTCGTCGTTCCCGAAGCCAAGCAGGAGATCCTCCCCTTCAACCCGAAGAAGGGCCGGTGGAACATGCCGCCTTTCGGCATCCTCGAGGTCCGGCGCGAGGAGATCAAGCCCGACGAAAAGGATCTGATGGAGCAGGCGAAGACGCTCTCGGCGCGCTCGCGGGAGTTCGCGGTCGAGGGGCAGGTGCTCCAGATTCACCCGGGGCCGGTGGTCACCACCTTCGAGTTCAAGCCCGACGCCGGGATCAAGTACAGCAAGATCACCTCTCTCGCCGACGACCTCTGCCTCGCGCTCCAGGCGGAGTCGGTCCGCATCGATCGCATCTCCGGAAAATCCACGGTGGGGATCGAGATCCCGAACCGGGTCCGCGAGACCATCGGGCTGCGAGAGCTCCTGGAGTCCGAGGAGTTCCAGAAAAGCTCTTCGCGGCTCACCCTCGCCCTGGGCAAGACCATCGACGGCGCGCCCTACATGAGCGACCTCGCGAAGATGCCGCACCTTCTCATCGCCGGGGCGACCGGAAGCGGCAAGTCGGTCCTCCTCAACAGCATCATCTGCTCCATCCTGTACAAGTCCAGCCCGGACGAAGTGCGCATGATCCTGATCGATCCGAAGCGCATCGAGCTCGGGGTCTATCAGGACATCCCCCACCTGCTCACTCCGGTCGTGACCGACCCGAAGAAGGCGAGCGAGGTCCTGAAGTGGGTCGTATGGGAGATGGAGTGCCGGATCAAGATGCTCGCCTCCGAAGGCGTCCGGAACATCGATCAGTACAACAACATCCTCAAGGGCGCGGTCGAGGCGGGAGAAAAGAAGGAGAACGAGCGGGGCGAGCCCCTTCGTCCGCTTCCCTATGTGATGGTGGTCATCGACGAGCTCGCGGACTTGATGATGGTATCGTCATCCGACGTGGAGGACGCGATCACAAGACTCGCCCAGATGGCGCGCGCCGTCGGCATCCATCTCGTCCTCGCGACCCAAAGGCCGTCGGTCGACGTCATCACCGGCATCATCAAGGCGAACTTCCCCGCCCGGATCGCGTTCCGGGTCGCCTCGAGGGTCGACTCCCGGACCATTCTCGACGGAAACGGCGCCGAGCAGCTCCTCGGCCGCGGCGACATGCTTCTGCTGCCGCCCGGCTCGGCGAGGCTCCTGCGACTCCATGGACCCTTCGTCTCCGAGGCGGAAGTGGGACGGTTGGTCGCGTTCTGGCGGCGCGAGGGAAAGCCCGAGTACAACGCGTCGATTCTCGAGGCCCAGGAGGCCACCGAAGTCGCGGCCTACGAGAAGGACGAGATGTTCGACAAGGCGGCGCGGGTCATCGTGGAGAGCCGGGTGGCATCGGTGTCCCATCTCCAGCGGCGCCTGCGGCTCGGTTACAGCCGCGCGGCGCGCATCATGGACATGCTCGAAGCGGACGGCATCGTCGGACCGAACGACGGATCGAACCGTCGCGAGGTCCTCGTGCCCAAGGATTATTTCGATGAGGTGGACCGGCAGCTCCGGTAGGTCCGCGCTCGGCCTTCTGGTTCTCCTGTCCTCGATGGGGGGGGCGGCCGAGGGAGCGCAGGCGTCCGCCCGGAAGCTCTACGACGAGGCCCACGCCGCGGAGACCCGCCTTCAGCAGTCGAAGGCGAAGACGGCGAAGAAGAGCGAGTGGGTCCGCGTCGCGAAGATGTACCGCTCGGTGGTCGTCTCTCATCCTCAGAGCGGATACTCCGACGACTCCCTCTTCTACGAAGCCGAGATCTATCGCGAGGTGTATCGGCGCTTCGACGACGATGCCGCCCTCGAGCGCTCGCTCGACGCCTATCTCCAGCTCGCGACCGGATATCCTTCGAGCAAGTGGGCGGCGAGGGCCCGCCTCAACCGCGGCAAAGTGCAGCTCGAGCGCCGGAACGACCGCAAGGGCGCCTCGGCCGAGCTCGGAAAGGTTATCGCCGACTTTCCCGGCACTCCCGAAGCCGCCGAGGCCAGGAGGCTTCTCGACGAGATGGCCCCGCCGCGGCGCGCCGCAGCCGCGCCGGGGCCGGAGCGCGAGACGTTCCCGAGCGGGGTCGTGGGCGTGCGCAACATCCGGCAGTGGACGGGTACCGAGTACACGCGCATCGTGATCGACCTCGACGACGAGGTGAAGTACACCGAGGGAATCGTCCAGGATCCCGCGCGCATCTACTTCGACCTTCTCGGCGCCCGGGTCACCCGGGACCTCGCCTCCCGGATCTTTCCCGTCGGCGACGGGTTCCTTCAGCAGATACGGGTCGGCCAGAACAAGGCCGACGTGGTGAGAGTCGTTCTCGACTTTCAGAACCTGAGCGAGTACAACGTCTTCACCCTTCCCGATCCCTACCGGCTCGTCGTCGATATCCTGGGGAAGGCGCCTGCCGAGCCCGCGGCGGCGCCTCCCATCGAAGTCGCCGACCTCGGTCCCGCCGCGCCCCCGGCCGAGCGGGTCGTCGAGCCGGCGCCGGTGGCGGTCGCAGCGGAGACTCCGCCGGCGACGGAGCCCGCCCCAAAGGCGGCCCCCCCCGACATCATTCGGGTTCCCCCGCCGCCGAGAAAAGACGGCTACTCGATCGTTCAGCAGCTCGGGCTCTCCGCATCGCGGGTGGTGATCGACCCCGGCCACGGAGGCCACGATCCGGGAACGATGAACAGGAGCGGTCTTCGCGAGAAGGACGTCGTCCTCGACGTCTCCCAACGCCTGCGGAAGCTCCTGGAGAAGGAAGGCTTCGAGGTGGTCATGACCCGCGACAAGGACGTCTTCATCCCTCTCGAGGAGCGGACCGCGATCGCGAACTCCAAGGGCGCCGATCTCTTCCTCTCCATCCACGTGAACGCCGCCCGAAGCACGAAGCCGCGGGGCACGGAGACTTACTTCCTGAATCTCGCGACGACTCCCGACGCCGAGGAGGTCGCGGCGCGGGAGAACGCGGTCACCACCCGGAGGGTCAACGAGCTCCAGAGCATCCTGCAGAAGGTTCTGAACAACGAGAAGATCACGGAGTCGCGGGAGCTCGCGGGCCGGGTGCAGACCTCGCTCTCGTCCGACCTCTACGCTTCGGCCAAGGATCCGCGAAACCGCGGGGTGAAGACCGCGCCGTTCTACGTTCTGCTGGGGGCGCAGATGCCCTCGGTCCTGGTCGAGATCGCCTACCTGACGAACCGCAGGGACGCGGAGCTCCTCGGCGACGCGGCGTTCCGCCAGAAGGTGGCGGAGTCGATCGCCGTCGGTGTCCGCGGCTACCAGAGCTCGCTGGCGCGCACCACGAGCACCGAAACGCAGGCAGGGCGCGTCGCCGAGAAGGAGCAGCCGCGCTAGAATAGCTGGTGCTTCTCGACCTCCTCGCGCGGGTTCCTCACGCGCTTCCCCTTCTGTTCGCGCTCCAGCCGGCGGACGACGGGATCAAGTACTTCACGCTCAGGGACCCGGAGCCGGAACGAAACCTCGCGTGGTTCGTCCTCAACGCGTTCTTCCTGATCGCCGTGGCTCTCGTGGTTACCGTGGGCATCGGCATCGCCTTCGGGACCTTCCGCGTCTGGCTCCTCGAGAAGTACCCGCACAACCGCTTCAACGGACTGCCGGAGGACGACCCGGGGGAGACTTTCCGGTTGAACGACCCCGGCAAGTAGCTTGCGCAGGGAAGATTTTCGACGCAAAGGCGTAAAGTCCGCCAAGGCGCAAGAAGATTCCTCCCTACGTCAAACGAATTCGCGCTTGCACGCTCGAGCCGTCGCCGCGGCGGGCGTGGATCACGTCGCCCGACTCAGCGCCCGGGGGAATCCGGAAGCGAATCCTCTCGCGCGCCCGAACGACTCTCTCCCCGCGGCACGAGGGGCACCATCCGTAGAAACCGAAGCCGGTTCCACCGCAGTCCCCGCAATCGACGTCCTTCGCCACCTCGAGAACCGCTTCTCCTCCCCGGGCCGCCTCCCGCTCGCTCAGCACGATATCGACCTCTACCGGCACCACCCGGGGCGGGCGCGCGAAGACCTCGCGGAAAGCGGGAATGGGCTCTTCGAATCCACCCGTCCACGAGACGGGCACCGCGTGACGCCTGGCGCCGTCGTAGTGGCGGCGCTTCTCCGGGTCCGAAAGGATCTCGTAGGCTTCCTGGATCTCGCGGAACCGCTCCACGTCTCCCGGTTGACCGCTGTCGGGGTGGAACTCCCGGGCTAGGCGGCGATAGGCCGTTTTAATCTCGCTCTCACTGGCGTCGATGGGCACGCCGAGAAGCTGGTAGTACTTCACGCCCGCTTCGCCACCACGCGGTTTCGTCCAAGATGCTTCGCCTCGTAGAGCGCCTCGTCGGCGGCTTTCAGAAGGGCCTCCGCGTCGGCGGCATCCGCGGGAAAGAGCGCCGCCCCGATGCTCACCGTGACCCGCTTTCTCGGTCCCCCGGGATGGATCTCGGCGGCGGCGACGGACTCCCGAAGCCTCTCCGCCGATTCCAGGGCGCCCCGGGCGGTCACGTTCGGAAGCAGGATCACGAACTCCTCCCCTCCGAAGCGGGCGAGAACGTCCGCTTTCCGGAGCGCTCCCGAGAGAACGCCCGCCACCTTCTTGAGCACGAGGTCTCCCATCGCGTGCCCGTAGGTGTCGTTGAACCCCTTGAAGTGGTCGATGTCGGCCAGGAGGAGACCCAGGCTCGAGGAGCTCCGGTCGCAGCGAGCGAGCTCGCGAGCGAAAGCGGAGTCGAAGTACCGGCGGTTGAAGAGACCGGTGAGCCCGTCGGTCGCCGCCAGGTTCTGCACTCGCTCGTGAACGATCGCGTTCTCGAGAACCACCGCCGCCTGGTTGCAGTAGATGCGCAGCAGCCGCAGCTCGCGCGCGGTGAACGACTCCCCCGGCCGCGTCAGAAGGAGGGCCCCGGAGACGCGCTTCTGGGCCTTCAGCGGAACCGCGAGGAAGCTCGCTCCCGCGGTCGAGCGCTCCTTGGGGTCGAGGATCGGCATTCCCGAGCGGCGCTCCATGCGAATCGCGAGGGGCTCTTCGCGCGTGCGCAGAACCCATCCGGCCCAGGTCGGAGCCTCGAGGGAGAAGCGGCTCCCGAGGAGGTCCTTCCGATACCCTTCCGCGACGACCACCGTGAAGTGATCCTTCCCTTCCTCGCGGAGACAGACGGCACAGGTCTCGAATCTCGAGACGTCGCGCGCGTACCCGATCACGTGATCCAGAAGCTCCGCGAGCCGGGTGGTGGCCGAGAGTCCCTCGCTCGCTTTCAGAAGCTCCTTGAGCTCCAGCTCTTCCACCTGCTTCTGGGCCTTCTGCCGGAAGAGCGCCTGGGTCTCCTTCATCTGCTGGACCACCGAGCGCAGGAGCTCGCGGCGCACGGAGTCGAAATGCTCCAGGGACTCGTGGTGAGCGACGAGAATCCAGGGAGGCTCGTCCCAGATGCGAATGGGAGCGGCCACGATCGAGGCGGCCGACTCCGGGTTCGGAAGCCACGGAAGGCGGGAATTCTCGCGGGAGGCGGCGATCACCACCTCCCGGTCGCCGCGCAGCACCTCCGCGAGGATCGAGCCCTTGAGCGGGAAGCGACGGCTCTCCTGATCGACGTCGGCGCGAGCGCCGAGGCGCACCCAGAACGAGGTCTCATCCGCGGACACCTGCAGCAGAACCGCGTCCGCCGCCTGCGTTCCGGTCCTGGCCAGTACGAGAAGCGGCGTCAGGTGGCTCTCGAGCTTCTGCAGGTGCTCGGCGCGCTGCGCCCTCTGTCCGTCCTCGCTCAGCGGAGAAACCGCTTCGTCCTCCTCCGGTCCCGACAGCTGCCGCAGCCCCGCGTCGAGACGAAGGAGGCGGTCCTCGGCCCTCTCCGCCCGCTCGCGCTCGGCGCGCTCCATGTAGTTGAAGCCGACGACCGCGAGGAGGAAGAGCATCGCCACCCGCATCAGGTCGGTTACCGGAACCCCCGGATGAAAGAAAGCGTTCGCGATCTCGAGCGAGAGTACGGCGGCCACCATGACCACCACCAGGCGGCGGGTGAACGCGACCGACGCCAGCCCGCCGAGGACGAGATACAGACCCTGCCAGTAGGAGCGCGCCCCGCCCGTCAACTGCACCACGAGGTTGACCCCGCAGGTGAGGAGAAGGAGGAGAGAGAGCTCGTCGAGAAACGAGTGGTGCTTCCCCGCGTATCGGAACGCGGCATGCGCCAGGCCGACGACGAGCGCGGCGAGGTAGACGAACCTCAGGAGGTCGAGAGGCTCCATGCCGCGGCCGAGAACGATCGGGGGATCCTCGAGAAAGAGGCCGACGCCGCTCGCCGCCAGGATGAAGATCAGAACCGCGAGCGTCGCGGCTCCGCGGAGCCTTCCTACGGGGACCGCGAGCGCGTGAGTCGTCACCCGGCTTCTCCGGAGGCGCTCTCGATCGCGTCCAGGGCACGGGAAAGGGATTTGGAGAACCTTTCCACCAGCGGACCGGTGTCGAAGAGAAACGCCCGCTCGACCTCGCCGCGAACCGCTTCCGCCTCCTCGAACGTCAAGCTCACGGGTGGATAGCCGTCGGCGCAGGAGAAGAAAGTGAGGAAAAGGTGCGCCGTACGGAAGTTTCCGCGCTCGAAAGGCGCAATCTCGAGGAAACGGGGAAACCAGAGGGCCATCCGCTCGGCCGGAAACATCCCGCGGCCGCTGTCTCCATGAAGCCAGTCGAGGAGGTTCTGGAGCCTCGACTCGATGAACCGGGCCGACAGGATCCGGGCGTTCTGGAACTGGGGAGAGAGCTCCGCGGTGCGGATCTCTCCCCCGGAGGCAGGGATCGACAGCCGATGCACCTCGCGAATGAGCCCGAGCTCGATTTCCTTGCCGGAGGAGGCCGTCGTCTCGATGAGCGACAGCGCCTGGAGAGCGCCCTCGACGATGGGGCTTCCGCTGTCTTTCGCGAGCTCGGCGGCCCCCGTGAGGCGGAGAGTCTCCTGGACCGAGCGTTCTCGAAGCCCCTTTAGGCCGATTCGCCAGTGCTCCGCCGGGAGATCCTTCAATCGGGCGAGCCGGCGCTCCAGAGAGTATCCGGGCGCCTCCCGCCCCGAGGCGGAATGGATCGGTAGCTCCGGCATGTCCTGATCTGACTGAATTCTACCTTAATCCGCCTTCGCCCTCACGGGCTACGGCGGACAAGCCCGCTTCCGCTTGCGGGCTACGGCGGGCCGAGCCGGGAGCTACATCGCCGCGGCCCGCGGGGCGCGGCCGGCGCCCTTCTCCAGGTGCTGACCGACCCGCTCCACGACGTGGAGAAGCTCCATCTGGAGACGCGGGTCCCGGGACATGCGGCCGAACGCGCGGAGCAGCCGGTGCTCCTTCGGGCCGAGGCTGTCTTCTTCCATCGGCGCTTCGACCGCGCCGACGAAGTAGCTCACGGGAACTTCGAGGGCCCTCGCGATCTTCAACATCCACTCGAGCGAGATCTTCCGGCGCCCCAGCTCGAAATTCGTGAGGGCGCCTTGAGAAATGCCGATTCGACGAGCCAGGTCCTTCTGTTTGATGCCTTGCTCCAATCGGACTTTGCGGATGCGTTGCCCGATCTTCTTGAACATGCGGGAACCCCTTTCAACAGCGGTGACTTACTTCCAAGTTGTCGGGGTTAGGGTGGGCATATTCTCGATCGGCAACGTAACCGTGTCAACAGGAAAACCGCGTCCGGCGGAGCCGGTCGGGGAACGGCGAAAATTGTGACGGCGCTCACGATCCGCGCCGGAAATGGTCGAGGAGATCGGAGAACCGCTTGAGGATCTTCAGTCGGGCGCGGCTCGAAGACCGCACCTCTTCGTGCTCCAGGCTCCAGGTGTTCGGGTGGGGAATGTACACGGCGCCGAGGCCCACTTCGAGGGCGGGATTGATGTCGGAGCGCGGGCTGTTGCCGACCATCCAGCTCTGGTCGCTGTCGAGCCCGTGGCGCCCGACGAGCTTCCGGTAGTCGTCGGGCCGTTTCTCGCCGGTGATCTCCACGTGGTGGAAGTAGATCAGGGCGCCGCTCCGCTCCACCTTGTCGCGCTGTTCCTCCCGGTCGCCCTTGGTGAACAGGATGAGCCGGTGCTCCTCCTTAAGGAGGGTCAGAGTGTCGACGACGCCCGGCAGGTACTGAATCGGCATCCTTCGCACTTCTTCGCCGAGGGCGAGGATGCGCTCGCGATCCTCGGAGGTGGTGGGCTGGCCCGTGATCTCCTCGAGCGTCTCCATCAGCGAGCGGGTGAAGCCGCGGCTCCCGTATCCGTGGATGGGGATGTTCCTGTGCTCGATCCGAGGCAGGAGCGCCCTCGCCGCGTCCCGCGAGCCGCCGCGCTCCTCGACGAGGTCGAGAAACCCATCGGTCGCGCTCTCGAAATGGACGTTGTTCTCCCAGAGGGTGTCGTCGGCGTCGATGATGAGAGTCGTCTTCATTTCATTCGGCGCTCGAGGGCGGAGGCGACGGCATCAGGGTCGATCCCGCAGGCCTTCCAGAGCACGAGAAGATGATAGAGCAGATCGGCGGACTCCTCGGCGATCTCCGGCGCGTTTCCCTGCGTCGCGGCGATGACGACCTCCGTCGACTCTTCCCCTACTTTCTGCGCGATTCGCGCAACCCCCTTGGCGAAGAGCTCCGCGGTGTACGAGCCTTCGGGCCGCGATTCGTGCCGCTCGCGGATGACGCGCGCGAGTCGGCCGAGCGCGTCTCCGAGCTCGGCCGAAGGGGAAGGGCCCGCGATCGTCTCGAAGAAACAGCTTCTCTCGCCGGTATGGCAGGCCGGCCCCGCGGGCTCGGCCCGGACCAGAAGGCAGTCGCGATCGCAGTCGGCGACGAGCGAACGGAGCCTGAGGACGTTCCCCGACGTCTCCCCTTTGCGCCAGATCGTCTTGCGGCTCCTGGACCAGAAGTGAACCTCGCCGGTCGCGAGAGTCCTCTCGATACTCTCCCGGCTCATGTACGCCACCATCAGCACCTGTCCCGAGTCCGAATCCTGGACCACCGCCGGGATCAGGCCCTCCTCATCGAAGCGAAGACCCTCGATCGATTCCGCAGACACCGTCATCGCCGCACCGCGATGCCTTTCTCCCCGAGGAACCGCTTTACCTGGGGAATCCGATAGGTTCCGAAGTGGAAGACCGAGGCTGCGAGGACCGCGCTCGCCCTCCCCTCGGTCAGCGCTTCCGCCATGTGCTCGAGCTTTCCGCAGCCGCCGGAGGCGATGACCGGGATCCGGACCGCCTCCGCCACCCTGCGGGTGAGCTCGAGATCGTACCCCAGCTCCGTCCCGTCTCGATCCATGCTCGTAAGAAGAATCTCTCCCGCGCCCAGTTCTTCGCCCCGCTTCGCCCAGGCCACCGCCTCGAGTCCCGTCGGCGTCCTGCCCCCGTGAACGTAGACTTCGAATCCTTCCTGGGAGGCGACGCGGCGCCGGGCGTCGATGGCCAGCACGATCGACTGCCGGCCGAACCGCCGGGCACCCTCGGTCAGAATCGATGGGTCTTCGACCGCCGCGGTGTTCACCGCCACTTTGTCCGCGCCCGCCCGGAGGATGTCCCGCATGTCCTCCACCGTCCGGATGCCGCCTCCGACGGTGAACGGGACGGAAAGCCGGTCGGCCACGCGCTCGACCATCTGCCGCTGGATCTCCCGACCCTCGTGAGAGGCGGTGATGTCGAGAAATACGAGCTCGTCGGCCCCCTCGGCGTCGTAGCTCGCGGCCGCTTCGACGGGATCCCCCGCGTCCACGAGGTCGACGAACTTCACCCCTTTGACCACGCGCCCGCGATCGACGTCGAGGCAGGGAATGATTCGCCGGGCGAGCATCTCAGAACCCGTCTTTCTTGGTGCTCGCCTCGCTCTTCGCTCGGCTCGCTCCCCGCGCTCGTCGATGAGTGCCGCGGGGCCCCACCCCCGCG
>DAISKN010000185.1:0-10712 GCA_036820975.1 Acidobacteriota bacterium
CTGATCTTGTCGGCGGCGCGGAGGTACGAATCCATCACCGTTGGCGACATCCCCTGGACGTCGGCGATGTTGTCGAAGCTGTGGCTGATGGTGTCCGCGGGAAGAAGCGCTTCGACGTCGACGTCGAGAGCCAGCAAGTCTTTCACGGAGCGGGCGTACTCGGCGCGGTTGAGCCTCTGAAAGGTGCGGCGGCCGGGATTGGGGCTCAGCGCGGCATGCTCGTCGATTCGTGTCTCGACGGTTCCAATGAACGCCTTTACGGTCTCGGGCTCGGGTTGGGGCGCGAACGACGGGGGCATCATGCCCGTATGGAGCTTCCGCAGGATCTTCTCCGCCGTCTCGGCGTCGTTCTCCGGGCGCTCGGCGTCGAAAGCCTCGAGAGATAGACCCGCGGTCCGGGACAGGTCGTCGTGACACATGACGCAGTAATCGGCGACCATCTCGCTCACCGCTTCGGGGGCGGTGACGGCGCTCGAGGCCGCGCGGAGCGTGGGCTCCGAAGCGGGCCGCACCGCGGGTGCCAGCGTGAGCAGGGCGACTCCGAGAGTCGCCAGAATCAGCCGCCGCGACGACATGGACCCTCCTGTTCCCGCGGGGGGAACTACCCATTTTCCCTCGACTGCGCCTGTCGGTTCAAACCCTTACGGGTCTCAGTGGGTTTCGGAAACCGGGGCAACGCAGGCGGGCACCGAAGCGTCCGAGCCGAGCACCCACGAGGCCTCGGACAGAAGCCCTCGAGCGTCGAGCTTCACGTCCGCTTCCGTCGGGCCGATGGGACGGAACCGGCAGCCGACCGCGTTCGGCGTCTTCTCGCAGCAGCGGATGGCCGAGATCATCGGCCCCAGGTCGCGATGGTAATCCTCCGGCGAGGTGATCCCGTGCTCGAGAGGCATCCACGCCTGAAACGGAAGCCGTCGGGCGAGGTAGGAGGGTTGGGGAACCTCCTCGCCGGTCGCCCAGTCCCGGCGTTTGATCGCGCCCTCTCCGCCGGTCGTGAGCCGGTGGCAGGCGGTGCAGGTCTGCGCCTCGCCGCCGACGGGCTCGGTATCGATTTCCACGATCCGTGCTTCACGAAAGGTGTCCTGGAAAGGACGTCCCACCGGCAGGTAGGGAACGTCACGATCGTTCGATGGGACGACGCGCACTCCATCGACGAGCACCTGATCGATGAACGGACTGTGCTTGAACGCACCGTGATCGTGGCAGCTCACGCACTGACCCGCGGCCGTCGCCTTCGGGGTGAAGAACATATTGTTGCGGCCGCCAGGTGCTCCTCGCGGCCCGCGACTCCACATCCTCTCCGGATAACCCTCCGGTGGCTTCGGCTCCGGCAGGCGTCGATAAATCTCGTCTCTCGAGGCCACCGTCTCCTGGTCGGGCGCGGGAATCCACCCGCCGTAGTAGGAGTAGGAGCGCTCGGGATCTTCGATGTCCAGCTTTCCGAAGAAGGTGAAGTAGCAGGTCTTCCCCGAACGCCGGTTCCTGAGGATGAGGCCGAGGTCGTCGAACTCGAAGATCAGCCGCCAGAGGCGCACCAGCTCCTCCGGTGGCGCGTTTCGCTCCACGGCCTTTCCGTATTCCACCATCCGCTCCTCGGGGGAGAGCGCGCTGGTGAAGAGCTTCTGGCGGCAGTTCAAGACCGCTTCCACGTCGTCGCCGATCTCTACCCGCTGAACCAGGTCGTAGGTCCAGCATTTGCCGTCCAGCCACTGCGCCCGGTCACAGCCTCCCCGCCCCTCCGCGAGAGCTCGAAAATCCCTTTCGTTCAGCTCCTGCCCGTTGACGGTGATCGGGACCTCGACCCCCGCGAGACAGTTCAAGTCGGGGAGCGGCTCCTCGATGCCGAGCTCCTGCTTGCAGAGCTCGGCATAGGCGACGACGTCTTCCTGGACCCGGGCCGCGGGGTCGAGCCCTTGCAGCGCTTCGGGCGGTCGATGAGCTTGAGTCCGGTAGTCGCGGCGCGCGGAGGCGTGACAGCTCGTGAGTGCGGCCAGAAGGACTGTGAGAACGAAGGTGCGCATGCCCGAAGTCGCTACCTGGCACGCAGCTTAACTCAGGGGGCGGCCTCGTTTCATCATTGAATCCAGCGTGGGAGACCTCCCACAGGAGACCTGCCCAAGGGCCGGAAATTGCAGCGTCTCCGCTTTCTGCGGTGGCACGCATCCTGCAGCCACGCGTCCAGGGTTGCCATCCGCACCGACCATCGAGCGGATCGAAGTCATCCGCGGGACTGGCGCCGCGCTCTGGGGCGCGACCCGTGGTCGGGAGCCTCATTCAGCGAAGCCTGCTGCTGCAGTTTTTCTGGAGGCAATGAGAATGGGTTGGAGGTTCGCCGCCGCCGCCGCACTGGCGCTCCTCCTCGTCGTTCCGCGGGCTCCCCGGGCCGACGAGATGCAGGTTCCGACGAACCTTCAGGTCGCGCTGCTCAAGAAGATCTTCGACTATGACCGGACGCTGCCGACGCAACGAGCCGTTCGAGTCGCCGTCGTTCACGAAGGACCCGAAGGCGCATCCACCCGCGAGCTGGTGAAGGAGTTCCAGAACGGAGGCGTCGAGGCTACGGCGCTTCCGGTTGGGTCGCTCGAGGGGAGCCTCGGGTCGATCGACGTGTTGTACGTTTCGCCAGGCGTCGATCCGGGGTTGGTCCAGGGCTGGTGCGTTCGTGAACGGGTCCTCTCGGTCTCGGGCCTTCCGGAGCTCGCCACGACCGGCAAGGTCTCGGTCGGTCTCGGGCTCAAGGATCAGAAGCCCGAGATCCTCGTCCACATCCGGCGGGTGAAATCCGAGGGGCACGAGCTCGCCTCGGGGCTCCTGAACCTCGCGACCGTCATTCGCTGAGCCTCCTCCGAGCTCTCCGTCCGCCGCGTTGACGGCCCGCAGGTTCTGGCAATAGCATCCGGGAATGAATGCGTCTGTTCCCGTTCGCCGCAGAAAAGCGCCGGATAGAACGCGTTTCGCGGCGCTGATTCTCTTTGCGCTCGCGTTGGCGGCGGAAGGTCGTCCCGAGCAGAAGGTCGTGACCCTTCTCTTCACCAACGACGTCGAGAGCGCATACGACCCCATCCCGGCGTTCTGGCTCGAGGGCATCGAGCGGATCGGGGGCATCGCCGAGATGACGACGCTCATCCGGGAGCTGAGGAGGACCGAGCCCAACACTTTCCTCTTCGACTCCGGAGACATCTTCACCGGAGCGCTGGCGAAGCTCACGGAGGGGGAGCTCGCTTTCGAGCTGATGACTTCCATGGGCTACGACGCCATGGGCATCGGCAACCATGAGTTCGAGTACGGCGCCGAGATGTTCGCGTGGGAGAAGAATCGCGCGCCGTTCCCGGTGCTCGGCGCCAATCTGTTCTACCGGGGCACGAGCCATCCCTACGCGCAGGCGCACGCCGTACTCGAGCGGAACGGGGTTCGAATCGGGGTGATCGGCATCATGGGGCAGGACGCCGCCACCGCAATCATCCCCTCGTTCATCGCTCCCCTCGACGTGACCGATCCCGCCGCGGCGGTACGGCGTTCGGTGAGCGAGCTTCGGGACGACGTGGACCTCGTCGTGCTCCTGACTCACCAGGGCAAGACGGCGCCGATGCAGACTGACGCCGAGGCCGACCCCCGGCTCCAGAGGGACATCGACGCCGACTACGGGCTCGCGGGGGCGGTCGAGGGCGTCGACGTGCTCTTCGCCGGCCACGCGGACGCCGGCACACCCGAGCCCGTCGTCCACGAGAAGACGGGCACGTTGATCATGCAGACCTACGGCCAGGCGACCCATCTGGGGTACCTGCAGCTCACGCTCGACGCGGCGTCGGGCGAAATCGTTTCGCACCAGGGGAGGCTCATTCCCGTCGAGTCCAATCGGTTTTCCCCCGATCCGGCGATCCAGGCGAAGCTCGAGAAGTACCGCGCACTCTATCCCGAGCTCCACGAGAAGGTGGGGAGAACCGAGGCGAGGCTGAATCGGCGCTACGTCGACGAATCCGACGTCGGGAATCTCTTCGCCGATGTCTTCGTGCACGCCTCGAACGCCGACGTCGGGCTCGTTCACAGCGGAAGCCTGCGGAAGGATTTGCCAGCAGGGGAAATCGCTCTCGTCGACCTCCTGGACACCTACCCCTTCGTGGACGAGCTCGTCGTGCTCAGGATGACTGGCGCTCAGATTCGCCGAGTCCTCGAGCAGTCGCTGACGCTCGAGCGCGGCCTCCTTCAGGTCTCGGGGGTCGAGATCGTCTACGATCTCTCGAAGCCGGAACGGGAGCGTCTGGTCTCGATGAGACACGAAGGACGCATCATCGATGCCGCCGACGTTCTCGAGGTCGCGGTCTCGGGCTTCCTCGCCGAAGGCGGCGATCTCTACGACGCCTTCCCCGAGGCCGCGAAGCTCAGGACTCTGGGAAAGGTCTCGGACGTCGTCGTCGACTACTTCCGGAGCCGCGACCTGGTGAAGGTTCCACATCGCGGACGCCAGAAAAGCGCGCGCTGACGAAACGGGGAGGATCGGCTCGGTCGGCACGATGGCTCGGCGGCGCAATCTCGCGAACGCGAGCTCGAGTGCGGGAAGGTCGCGGCCCCGTACATCGGAGCTCGCGTTGAACCGACTCGGCTCCGGGCGCTCCGTTGCGGGGCAGGCGCCGAGCGATCTAATGTTCCGCCGTGCCTTCCATGGAGGTCTTCGGGACGCCTTGACGGAGACATGGCGCGTCGGCAAGTCGGTCGAGGATTTCTGCCGTCCGTGCAAGTCCGTTCGGGCTCACACCATCACCCTCCTCGACGCGAACGGCCGGCCCGAGCGCGTAATGTGCGATACCTGCAAGAGCCAGCATAACTACCGGGGCGGCCCCCCGAGTGCCGAGGAAAGGAACGATCCGGTCATGACCGACAGCTCGCAGTGCGTGGAGGCCCGGCCCGGCGACCTCGAGGCCCTGCTCCGCCGCATCCTTCGGGAGGAAAGCGGCTGGACTCCGACGGCCATCGCCGACAAATGGAACGGTGGAGAGCTCGTGCTGCGGCCGGGCAAAGCCGGGCTCCAGGAGAAGACCATTCCCATCGACGCCCTCTTCCGAAAGATCGTCGGGATTCGAAACAAGCTTCGGGTGCTCGAGCAGCAGGTGAATGCCGCCGACGTTCCCGACGAGTTGAAGCTCCGGCTGCAGGGATACATCACGGGCTGCTACGGGACCCTTACGAGCTTCAACATCCTGTTCGCGAGGGAAGACGATCGGTTCCACGGCACGGGGAAGGACGAATGACAAGGGGGCGAACGATGCACGGAAGACTCTGGGGACTGGCGGCGCTTACTCTTGCCTTTGCCGGTGGGTTTCTGACCCACGCGGTGATGCCTCGGGAGGAGGCGCACGCGCAGGGGAACAAGCGGGTCTTCGAGCTGCGCACCTACACCGCGGCCGACGGCAAGCTCCAGGCCCTGCACTCCCGCTTTCGCGATCAAACGTTGAAGCTCTTCGAGAAGCACGGGATGACCAACCTCTACTACTGGAAGCCGACGGACGCGCCGCTCTCCGGGAGCACGCTGGTCTACGTGATCTCGCACTCGAGCCGTGAAGCGGCCGGTAAGAGTTGGGATGCGTTCCGTGCCGATCCGGAGTGGGTCAAGGTCAAGACCGAATCCGAAGTGAACGGGCCGCTCACGGCGAAGGTCGAATCCCTGTTCCTCGAAGCGGTCGATTACTCGCCGATGAAGTAGGCGGCGGGCCTGTGCGAAATCCCCCTTGGGGAACTTCGAGACCGCCTCGGCTGAGAGGCAGAAATCAGGTGATCTTGTGATGTCACGAAAATTGGGTGCGGAGTTTTTGGGCACGGCCTGGCTCGTTTTCGGAGGATGCGGCAGCGCCGTGCTGGCGGCGGCGTTTCCGGAGCTGGGGATCGGTTTCGTCGGAGTGTCTCTCGCGTTCGGCCTCACGGTTCTGACGATGGCCTACGCCGTCGGGCACATCTCCGGGGGCCACTTCAACCCGGCGGTCACGGTGGGGCTGTGGGCGGGCGGGCGCTTCAAAGCCGGCGAGATCGTGCCGTATTGGCTGGCGCAGGTGGCCGGGGCCCTCGCGGGAGCGTTCGTCCTCTCGCTGATTGCGAACGGCAAGGCCGGGTTCGACCTCGTCCAGAGCGGGTTCGCAGCGAACGGCTACGCCGCGCACTCCCCGGGCGGCTATTCCCTCGGCGCCGGCTTCGTGGCCGAGGTCGTGCTGACGTTCTTCTTCCTGCTCGTCATCCTCGGCGCGACCGACCGGCTCGCGCCCGCGGGCTTCGCTCCGATTGCGATCGGCCTCGCGCTCACGCTCATCCACCTGGTCGGCATTCCCGTCACCAACACCTCCGTTAACCCCGCCCGCAGCACCGCGCCGGCGCTCTTCGTCGGGGGCTGGGCGATTTCGCAATTGTGGCTCTTCTGGGTGGCGCCGATCGTCGGCGCGGGCCTGGCGGGGGGCACTCACCGCTGGCTCGCCAACGGCCGCTGAGCGTCGCGGGATCTCAGACCTCGGCGAAGCCCGCTCGACGTGGATTCCGTGACAATCGAGGAAGGGTAGGCGATCTACGAGTCCAGGTCAGCGTTCCACCGGCACTCAGGTGCGCGGCGGCCTGCCTCTGATTGGTGCGGATTCGCGTTCATCCCGTCTATTGGTGTTGGTCGGCGAGTTGGCCAGCGCCGTCGGTTCCAGCGCTTCGGGATCAGCGCAGGTGCTGGTCGAAGAAACGCTCGACGCGCCGCCAGGCGTCGGAGAGAACGTGGGCGCGGGTGAAATAGTGGAACTCTCCAGGATAGAGCATGAACTCGAATGACTTCCCTCGCTTGAGGAGGTCGTCGGCGAGACGAACCGAGTGCAGGTAGGGTACGTTGACATCGGACGTGCCATGGAGGATGAGGAGCGGCCGTTCGAGGCGGTCCATGCGGCTCAGAGGTGAGGCTACGTCGTACGCACTCGGATCGTCTTCGGGCGCGCGGAGCCTTCCGAACGTCCAGGCGCCGCGCCAGGGGTCCTCGTAGTACATCCGATAGTCGACGACGCCGGCGACGTCGACGCCGCAGGCGAAGGTCTTGGGAGCGTCGACGAGAGCGAGAAGAGTGAAGAAGCCGCCGTAGCTCAGCCCCCAGACGCCGATGCGATCGGGATCGACGTAGCTCAGCGTCTTCAGGTAGCTCGCCGACTGGGTCGCATCCGCCGAGTCCTTTCCGCCGACGTCACCGAAGACGCCCTGCCGCCATTTCCTTCCGTAGCCGATGCTGCCCCGGTAATCGGGCGCAATCACCACATAGCCCCGCTGGAGCAGGTACTGGTGAAAGGAGTAGTACACGGCGTAGTTCCGTTCCACGTGCCAGCCGTCATAGTTCTGGTTATGGCCGTCTCCGTGGATCCAGACGATCGCCGGGTGCTTCCGCGATCGATCGAGGTCCTTGGGAACGAAAAGATAGGCCGGAACTCTTTCGCCGTCGGTCGCCTCGTACCAGACGAGCTCGGGCTCGACCAGCCTCGTGCGGTCGAGGCCCGCGGGAAACGAGTCGGTGAGCCGCGTCGCGGACCCGCCGTCGGCCGCGATTTCGAACAGATCGGCGGAGCTCTGAGGGTCGGTGTGCTGATGGACGAGGCGCTTGCCGTCGGGCGACCACTCCGGTGAAACGTTGGTGCCGCGCCCGCCGGTGAGGGTCCGCACCGCGGCATGCGCCGGAGCCTCTCCGATGTCGGCGACCATGACCTGCCGCACCCCCGGCCGGTCGGGCTCGTTGGCGTCGAAGGCGATATGCTTTCCGTCCGCCGACCAGGCGGGTCTCCAGGCCTCGAAAGCGCCGCGGGTAATCTGCGTCGGGCTCCCGCCTCCCGAAGGGATGACGTAGAGGTGGTCCCAGCCGTCGCTATCGCTGACGAAGGCGATCCATTTCCCGTCGGGGGACGGCAGCGCTCCCGGCCGCGCCGGTCCCGGGATGCTCCACCATTTCTCATCGAGCTCGTTTACGACGACCTTCCCCTCGCCCGTGGCGGCGTCGGCCACGACGATCTCGCGCCGGGTCGTGTCCTCGTGTACCCGCTCGAAGACGACCCGCGACCCGTCGGCCCAGCGCACGCCGCTCTCGCGGAACTCCCGGCTGGGCATGACGGTGACCGTCGCGCCCGAATCGAGGGCGACGATGGCGACGTCGCCGAAGCCGCGCTCGATCCAGGTGTAGAGAATCTTCGCCCCCGAGTACTCGGGCGCGTTCTCGTGCCGCGTCGACGAGAACGTGACGAACGCGATCCGGCTTCCGTCCGGCGACCACGCGAGCCCGCCTTCGAGTATCGGCGTCTGGGTGAGCCGCATTTCGCGGCCGTCCGAAAGCCCACGTACCCAGATGTCCCCATCTCGGGTGAAGGCGACGCGGGAGCGGTCGGGGGACGGAGCGAAGCCGCTCCCGGGCTCGGGCGCCGTCCAGAGGGGAGAGGCCTCGGTGCCCGCGTCGGCGTCGACCGACCAGAGGTGTCCCTCGCGACTGAACCTCACGCTCCGACCGTCGGCGCTCCAGAAGAGGCCGGAAGCATCACCGGAGCCGAAGTCGGTGAGCGCTCGGGGCGGCGCGGGCTTCGAGCCCGAGAGATCCACCAGCCAGACGTTCTCCACCCCCGCCCGGTTCCAGACGTAAGCCACGCGCCGGCCGTCGGGGGACCAGACGGGATTCGACGGATGTTTGATGGCGACGAGGGCGTCGATGGTCAGGAGGCCCGAGGCCGGCCGAGCCCCCTGAGCGGATGTGAAGGTCGAGAGCGGGGCGAGCGAGAGCCACGAGACGAGGAGGATTCGGCGCATGGCGGGACTATGTGCCCGGCCCGGGCGGCCGTCAAGCCTCTGAGCGCGGCCTCTCACACGAGGGTTCCCAGGCGCAGCAGCCGAATCACGGGCTCTCCCGCCTCGCGCGAGGCGGTGCGGTCCACTTCGAATTCCGCGACCCAGTCGTTGAGGCCCTCGGGGTCCACGAGCATCTGCTCGACCCGGAAGAAGGCCTCGTCGTCCGACAGCCGCACGTGCGTGTGACGGAGGTTCCGCGCTTCCGGGTCGAGGCGGAGCCCTTCGTGGTCCACGAGGTAGGCCTCGCGGACTGCGCGCAGTCGCTCCCTGGTCCAGGGCACTTCGTCGCCGTCGATTTCGGAGTCGAGGACGTCGAGGGCCGCTTCGTCCTCTCCAATCGACCACGCCCGCAGGAAGGCGAAGGCCCGGGTGCGAATGGCGGCGGTGAATGCCTTGAGGTCGCGCGTGACGTCGGGAGCTTCTTCGGGGCGCTCCGGCCGGAGCTCGATGCCGGCTCCCGGCGGCCGGTAGCTCGGGTCGAGCATCCGCTCCCATTCCTCGAGAAGGCTCGAGTCCACCTGGCGCAGCATGTCGCGCAGGTAGAGCTCCATTTCGACCACGGCATCGGTCTTGACCCCGTCGGGCACGGTCTGGCGGAGGACCTTGTAGACGCTATTCAGATGACGAAGAAGGAGCCCCTCGGCGCGCTCCAGGTCGTACTCCTGCACGTAATCGGAGAACGAACGGAACCCCTCGAACATCTCGCGCGCGATGGACTTGGGGCGGATGTTCTCTTCGCCCACCCAGGGGTGCCGGTCGGCGAACTCGTTGAACGTCGAATAGACGAACTCCCGCAACGGCTTCGGATGCTCGAGCTTTTCGAGCTCCTCCATGCGCTGGTCGTACTCCATTCCCGCGGCCTTCATCTCCGCGATCGCCTTTCCCTTGAGCTTGTCCAGCTGCCGCCGCAGGATGAGCTCCGGGTTCTCGAGGATGCTCTCGACCAGTGTCAGCAGATCGAGGGCGTGGGTCTCGGAGTCGGGGTCGAGGAGCGGGAGGGTCTCGAGGAGATAGAGGGAGAGCGCCTGGTCCATCGAGAAGTCTTCCTGGAGGTCGACGTTCACGCGGACCCGCGAGCCCTCCGGCGTCCTTGGAACGATCTCGATGATTCCGCGCGCGACCAGGGAACGGAAGAGCTGCCAGCCGCGCCGGAAGTGCGCTTTCTTCGCGCGATCGGTCTCGTGGCTTTCGCGGATGAGCTTCTGCATCGCCCGGCAGCCGTCGCCCCGGCGCGAGAGGACGTTCAGGAGCATCCCGTGCGATACATCGAAGCGGGAGGCGAGCCTCTCCGGAGGAGCTCCGATGAGACGCTCGAACGTCTTCTGGTCCCAGTTCGCGAAGTTGTGCTCGGGCGGCTTGCGCTTCACCACCTTCTTGCCCTCTTTCGCCTTTTCTCCGAGCCTCAGGTTCTCGATCACGTGCTCCGGCGCCTGCGCCACGACGTACCCCTGGTCGTCGAACCCCTTCCGTCCCGCGCGCCCCGCGATCTGGTGGAAGTCGCGGGCGGAGAGGACCGCGGTCTTCTGCCCGTCGAACTTGCAGAGCCGGGTAAAGAGCACCGTGCGGATGGGAACGTTGATGCCCACCCCGAGCGTGTCCGTCCCGCAGATGACTTTGAGCAGACCCCGCTGGGCGAGCTGCTCGACCAGCACGCGGTACTTGGGGAGGAGGCCCGCGTGGTGGATGCCGATCCCCTGCCGGAGCCACTTGCGGACGTCCGGGCCGTAGGGACTGGTGAATCGGAATCCTTCGATTGCCGCCCCGAGCGCGTTTTTCTCCTCGCGTCCCGCGAGCTTCAGGCTGGTGAAGCTCTGTGCGCTCTCCGCGGCGTCCTTCTGGGTGAAGTGGACGACGTAGACTGGCGCCTTGTCCTCGGAGGCGAGCTT
>DAISKN010000186.1:0-10692 GCA_036820975.1 Acidobacteriota bacterium
CGCGGGGCGGCTTGTAGGAGCCGGTCATGAAGACCCGGAACATGTGGAGCCAGACGGTGATGACCATCGCGTGGGCGCCCCACCGATGTAGCTCCCGCATGACGCCGAGAGGAACGTGCTCGCCGAGATCGATGATGTCGGCGTAGGCGTACTCGACGGTCGGCCGGTAGTAGAACATCAGGAGCAGGCCGGTGAAGGTGAGCACCAGGAAGAGAAAGAACGTGACCCCGCCCATGCACCAGGTGTAGCGGAGCTTGATGCCCGCCTTTCTCGACTTCACCGGGTGGAGGTGGAGAAAGACGTTCGACATCACCACCAGCACCCGGTTCCGGTTGCTGGTGACGGCGCCGTGGCGGAAGATCGACTTCCAGACCTGGGTCTCCGTGAGGGCGTTCCACCCGCTACTGAATGCGTTGATCAGCTTTTGCACTGATTTCGACTCCTAACATCTACCTATTCGCCGCGAGCTTTCACGAAGGCACGAGGGAAGGCCCTGGAAAGGGCTCCTTCGGCGAAAGCGAAAAAGTCCAATCAGCTCAGGCTCAAGAAGGATTCGGGATCGTTCCACTGCCCGGCCTCCTGCTTGAACAGGCGGCCCTTGTCGATGAGCACCTGGCCGTCGTCCGCGAGCGCGATCTTCACGCGCTCGAGGGGGCGCGGCGCCGGTCCTTCGAAGTTGATCCCGCTCATGTAGAAACCGCTGCCGTGGCACGGGCACTTGAACTTGTTCTCGGCGGAAAGCCAGTTCGGGGTGCAGCCGAGGTGGGTGCAGATCGCCGAGAGCGCGTACATCCCCTCCTCGTTGCGCACCACCCAGACGCGGAACTTCTCCTTGAACCGCTCGTCGACGGCCCCGACGGCGAAGTCGGTGGGAAAGCCGACCTTGAAGGAGGACGGCGGCTCGGTGAGAACGTTCGGGAACATGAAGCGGCCCATCGCCGTGAGGCCCGCGCCGGCGGACGCGGCGAAGAACGACCAGGCCAGAGCTAGCCAGTTGAACTCGCGGCGGGTCATTTCGGGCGCGTCGGCTTTCTTGGCTTTTGCCGCGGGTGCCTTGGGGGTCTCGGCTCCGGTTCCACTCGTCTCGGGGGCTTTCGTTTCGTCGGCCATGCTTCTACCTAGTCGTGAGCGTCGCTCGGTCCCGTGATCTTTTGTTTTGAAAAGTCGCTACTGCCCGACGGAAATGCCGCGCGCTCGCGTAACGCGCACAGCGGCGGGCAGATCGCCTGATGCAAACGCGATATTTTAGTCATCCGGCGCGAGGGGTGTCAAGAACTCGCGCGGCCCCGTCCGAAGTCACACTTCCACAGGGGGATGGAACCGGAAGGAACGCGAAGGCGCAGGGAACGCAGGGGCAGAAGGAAGGAGAAAAGGCCCAGAGTCATCTCCCCATCCCCCGTCCTTACACTCCCGGCTAGCGCCGCTCCAGAGCCTCGAGGGCGAGCTTGCGGACGGCGAGGTTCGAATCGCCGGACGCGATCTCCCGGAGACGCGCGTCCAGCGTCTCGCTGGGAACGAGGGCGGACGCCTGGATGGCGCTCTGCATCGCCAGGAGCTTGCGGGCCTCGTCGAACTCCGCGAGACCGTCGAGGTACTCCCGGTCGAGCATCAGGAGAAGCTGGGATTCTCCAGAGGCGTCCCCGAGCTGCGCGAGGGCCACCGCCGCGTTCCAGGAGACGTCTCGATCGGGATCCCCGAGAGCGACCTGGAGCGCCGGAATCCCGCGCTCGTCGCCGAGAGCCCCGACGGCGTAGACCGCCATCTTGCGCACTCCCGGATCGTCGTCGCCGAACTTCTGGAGGAGGGGCTCGACGGCTTCCGGGTCTCCCAGGCTCCCGAGGGCCCAGCTCGCGTAGAGCCGGGTGGTGGAGTCGCGATCATCGAGCGCGGCGATGAGAGTCGGGATCGCGCTTCGATCGCCGAGATGTCCCAGGGAAAGCGCCAGGTAGTGCCGCACCCTGGGATCGTCGTCGACGGCATCCTCGAAGGCCGCGATCATCTCGGGAACCAGGCCCTCCATGCGCTTCTTCTCGGAGTCCATGTTGATGATCTTCGAGAGCTCGAACGCCGCCTGCCATCGCCGGTTGGCGCTCCCCGCGCGGATCTCGCGGAGGTAGTCGACTCCCGTCTTCTCGTCGGAGACGAGCCAGGCGAAGAAGAAGAACACTCCCACGCAGGCGGCGACGACGACCGCAGGGACCAGGAAGAACTGGACGAGGGTGCGAGCGAAGCTCACGTCCTCGGGCGCGTTCGGCGCCGGTGTCGCGTTGCCTTCGTCGCCCATGAGGCGGCCATCTTAGCCCACCGCCACGTCCCCGGACAGTCCCCCGCTTGTACGAAAACTGGCCTTACCGCCAGTATCCGCCCGGGCCGCGCGCGGGTTACTCTCGTCCACGGCGCGCGTCACCAAGGAGCGTTGATTCATGACAACCAGAGAGCGAGCAAACTCCGGATTCAGTCGGCGGGATTTCCTGGGAGCCGTGGGCACCGTCGCCTGGAGCGCCTATTCGACGAGATTGGCGGGCGCGCATCTCCCGCAAACCGCCCGGCCCGCCCAGCATGGCCCGCTCCGATTCGTGCTCCGCGAAGACCGGTTCGGTCGCATGTTCCCGAACCTCGCGCCTTTCGCGGAGCCCAGCCCCGGGCTCGAAGCGGCGCTTCTGGAGATGGGCAAGGCCGGGGGGATTCTGGACGCGAAGGACGCTCTCGACAGGGGCCCGATCGACCTCATCGTGGATCCCGCTCTCAGCGTGAACAACCCGAACAGCAGCGCACACACCGCCGGCACGACCTTCGTCGGCCAGTTCCTGGATCACGACCTGACGTTCGACCTGACCTCGCGGCTCGGGGAGCCGGCCGAGCCCCTGGATTCACCGAACGCCCGAACTCCCGCCTTCGACCTCGACTCGGTGTACGGCGGCGGCCCCGTCGCCGATCCCGGGCTCTTCGAGAGAGTCGGGCGCGGGAGGGGCGGATTCCCGACGAAGTTGAGAATACAGAGTGGCGGTCTCTTCGAGGACTTGCCGCGGAACGCCGAAGGCACCGCGATCATCGCCGACCCCCGAAACGACGAGAACCTCATCATCGCCGGCCTCCAGGCGGCGTTCATCAAGTTCCACAACAACGCGGTGGACGTCGTCGCCGGGACCAGCGCTCGCCTGGCCCCGCAGGAGATCTTCCACCGGGCCCGAAGGCTCACCACCTGGCACTACCAGTGGATCATCGTTCACGAAGTCCTTCCGCTCTTCGTCGGCCAGGAACTGATCGACGAGATCGAAAGCGGCGGCCTCAAGTTCTACCGACCGCCCGTCGCGTTCATCCCCGTGGAGTTTCAGGGCGCGGCCTATCGTTTCGGGCACACCATGGTTCGCCCCTCGTATCGGGCGAACCTCGCCGGCGACGAAGGACGCCCGTTCTTCGGGATGATCTTCGATCCCGCAGAGGAAGGAGTGGCGGATCCCGGAGACCTGCGCGGTGGAGCGCGGGCTCCGAGGCGATTCATCGGCTGGCAGACGTTCTTCGATTTCGGAGACGGCGAAGTGAAGCCCAACAAGGCCATCGACACGAAGATCTCGACGCCGCTCTTCAACCTCCCGTTGGGAGCGATCCCGGGCCAAGCAGGCCCGACGTCCCTTGCCCAACGGAACCTGCTTCGCCACGGAACCTGGAGGCTGCCCTCGGGGCAAAGCATCGCGAGACGCATGGGGGTGCCGGCGCTTTCGGCCGACGATCTCAAGGAACTGACGACATTCGGTCAGGGGCTCGACCAGTCCACCCCGCTCTGGTACTACATCCTCAAAGAGGGCGAGGTGATCGAAGGCGGCCGGAAGCTCGGGCCCGTCGGGGGACGCATCGTGGCGGAAGTGTTCCTCGGGCTTCTGAAGCTCGACAAGAACAGCTACCGGGCCGTGAATCGCCGCTGGCGACCGACTCTTCCCACGAGAAGCGGCCAGGTGACGGGAGATTTCCGGATGGTCGACTTCCTCGCGTTCGCGGGAGTCGACCCCGCGACAAGAGGTCAATAGGGATTGCGGACGGCGATCTCCTGGTCCTTGTACTGGAGCTGGTAGAGGCGGTAGTAGATTCCGCGCCGCGCCAGGAGCTCCTGGTGGTTGCCGACCTCGCGCACGCGGCCTTTGTGCATCACCACGATGCGGTCCGCCTTCTGGATGGTGGAGAGCCGGTGGGCGATGACGAGGCTGGTGCGGTTCTCGAGGAGGCGCTCCAGAGCTTCGCGGATCAGAATCTCGGTATGGGTATCGACGCTGGAGGTGGCCTCGTCGAGAATGAGGATCCTGGGGTCGTGAACCAGCGCGCGGGCGAAGCTCACGAGCTGCTTCTGACCCGCGGAGAGCGACGAGCCCCGCTCCTTCACTTCCTCCTCGAGACCGCGGGGAAGGCCGGCGACGAAGCCGTCGAGGTGCACCGCCGCAGCAGCTTCCGCAACCTCGCGATCGGTGATCTCCCGATCGCCGAGACGGATGTTGGAGGCGATGGTCCCGGAAAAGAGGTGGACGTCCTGCAGGACCATTCCGAACTGACGCCGTAGATCCTGGAGGTTCCACTCCCGAACGTCCACTCCGTCCACGAGGACACGGCCGCGCTGCACGTCGTAGAAGCGGAGGAGGAGGCTCGTGAGCGTCGTCTTCCCCGCTCCGGTGTGTCCGACCACCGCCACCGTCTCGCCCGGCCGCACCTCGAGGTCGAGGTCCTCGAGCACCCACTCCTCGTTCCGATAGGCGAACCAGACGCTCTCGAACCGGATCGAGCCACGCTCGGCTTGCCTGGCCGAAGCCCCCGGGGCGAAGGCCGGCGAGGCCACCGTGACTTCGGTATCGAGGAGCTTGAAGATCCTCTCCGAGGACGCCATCGCTCCCTGGAGGATGTTGAACTTCTCCGAGAGGTCGCTGATCGGCCGGAAGAATTTTTCCGAGTACTGGATGAAGGCCACGAGGCCTCCCAGAGTCAGGCCTCCGACGAGAATCTGCCAGCCCCCGTACCAGAGGATGAGAGCGATGGCGACGGCGCCCAGGAACTCGATCGCCGGATAGAAGAGCGCGTACTGGAAGACCGACTCCAGGTTCGCGTCCTGATGCTGGCGGTTGAGATCTTCGTACTGCGCGAACTTACGCGGCTCCTGCCGGAAGAGCTGGACCACCTGCATCCCGACGATGTTCTCCTGGATGAAGGCGTTCAGCATCGCCACCCTCGTCCGGACCTTGCGATAGACCTCGCGCACGCGTCGCTTGAAGATCAGGGTGACGGCGAAGAGCGCCGGGAGAACGGTGAAGGTGACGAGCGCGAGCCCCCAGTCGAGATAGACGAGAACCACCATGATGCCCAGCAGCATGAAGATGTCGCCGAAGATGGTGACCACCCCCGACGTGAAGAGCTCGTTCAGGGCGTCGACGTCGGTCGTGACCCGGGTCACGAGCCGGCCGACGGGGTTCTTGTCGAAGAACGCGGGCTGGAGCCGCTGGAGGTGGGCGAAGATCCCGCGCCTCATGTCGAACATCACCCGCTGGCCCGCCTTGTTCATGAGATAGACCTGGAAGAAGGAGATCGCGAACTGCAGAACCAGCGCGAGAACGTAGAGGAGCGCTACGAGGTCGAGCCCCTCGACGTTGCCCTGGGTGATGTAGTCGTCGATCGCGACTTTCGTCAGGTACGGGCCGACGAGCTTCAGGGCCGAGGCGGCAATGACCAGAAGAAGCGAGAAGACGACGGTGAGCTTGTAGGGACCCAGGTAAGCGAGCAGACGCCGCATCAGGCGGCGGTCGTAGATCTTCCCGAGCGCCTCCTCTTCGTGGAACGGCGCATTCATATGCGGTTCAGCTCTTCCTCGAGGAGCTGTTTGCGGTGGAGGCTCGCGTAGAGGCCGTCCTCCGCCAGGAGCGACTCGTGGTTCCCGCGCTCCACGATCCTCCCGTCGTCGAGAACGCAGATCAGATCCGCCTGCTTCACCGTGCTGATGCGATGCGAGACCAGGAGCGTCGTCCGTTTCCGGAGGACACCCGAGAGCTCGTTCAGGATCCGCTCCTCGGTCTCGGTATCGACGGAGGAGAGAACGTCGTCGAGAATCAGGATCGGCGGCTCGATCAGGACCGCGCGGGCGATCGTCGCCCGCTGTCTCTGGCCCCCGGAGAGCGTGATACCGCGCTCGCCCACCATGGTCTGGTACCCGTTGGGGAAGGAGGCGATGTCGGTGTCGAGCCCCGCGCGCTTCGCCGCCTGTTCCACCTCGGCGTCCGAGGCGGAGGGCTTCCCGAAGGCGATGTTGTCCCGGATCGACTCCGAGAACAGGAAGCTCTCCTGCGGCACGTAGGCCACCGCCGAGCGCAGCGTTTCCAGGGGAAGGGTCCTCACGTCCCGTCCGTCCACGAGAACCTGGCCCTCGGTCGCGTCGTAGAGCCGGGGCACGAGCCGGGTGAGAGTGGTCTTCCCCGAGCCCGTTCGCCCGACGAACGCCACCGTCTGCCCAGGCTCGATGACGAGGTCGACGTCCGAGAGCACCTCGGCGGCGCCGTTCGTGGCGCCTCCGTCGCCGCTCGCGCTCGTGTACCTGAAGGAAACCCCGCGGAACTCGATGCGTCCGTTCAGAGCGGAGACGGTCGCATCGGGTCCATCCACGATTTCGGGCCCGGCATCCAGAATCGCGGCGAGCCGCTTCATCGACGCCGCGCCTCGCTGGTAGATGTTCACCACCCAGCCGAAGGCGATCATGGGCCAGGTCAGCATCTCGAGGTAGGCGAAGAACGCGACGAGCTGTCCGAGGGTGATCTCCTGGCGAACCACCATGCGTCCTCCCCACCAGAGGACGACAGCGCTCCCGAGTCCGATGATGGCGGCGAGAAGAGGGTAGAAGGCGCCCCAGATCTTGACCAGCCCCATGTTGCTCCAGAGATAGCTCTCGTTCTCCTGCTCGAACTTCCGTCTCTGGGCGTCCTCCTGGGCATAGGCCTTGACCACCCGCATCCCGGAGATGTTCTCATGCACGAGGGCGGAGATGTCGCTCATCTTCTCCTGGATGGTCTCGAACCGCTTGTGGATGACGGCCCCGAACTCCTTCACCGCGATCGACACCACGGGCATGACGGCGAGGGAGACCAGCGTGAGCTCCCAGCTGATGGCGAGCATGAACGCGATGGCGCCGAGGGTGATGAGGACCGTCTCCGCCGGATACATGATCCCCGGCCCCAGCACCATCCTCACCGCGCCGATGTCGTTCGAGGCCCGGGACATGAGATCTCCCGTGCGCCACTCCTGGTAGAACGAGGGGCTCATCCTCTGGAGGCGGGCGAAGAAGTCGTTCCGCAGGTCGAACTCCACGAACCGGGAGACGCCGATGAGGAGCTTCCTCATCCAGAAACGGAAGAACCCTTCGACTGCGGCGATGCCCACGATGAGCGAGCCATAGAGAGCGAGCTTCGAGACCGTGACCCCGAGGGTGAGATCGTCTACCGTCCTCTCGAGAACGAGCGGGACGATGACCGAGGCCGCCTTGGCGAGAACCAGGGCCGCCATTCCCACAATCATCGGGCGGGGATAGCGGCGAACGTACGGAAGGAGGCGCTTGAGCTCTTTCATCGAGCGGAAGTCAAAGTATAGCCCGCCCGCCTCCGCCCTGCGGGCTACCCGCCTTCGCCACGCTTCGGCGGGTCCGCCGAAGCCCGAAGGGCGGAGGCGGACGGCGAGGCTAACGCCCGCTTTCGATGAGCCGCGCCTGGTCGTCGACCAGGCTCTGGTACGACACGTCCCCCAGGCTTCGGAAAATCGCGAGCGCCTCGCTGCGCTTTCCCTGCTCCTGCAGGGCTCGGGCGCGGTTGTAGGCGAGATCCGAGGCGTCGTAGGGGGCCACGGGATCGATCTCCTTCTCCGCTTCCGCGAAGGCGAGAAGCGCTCCGGCGAAGTCCTTCTCCCCGAAGAGACGAATCCCCCGCTCGAGCGCGGTCTTGCTCGCGCCCCCGGCGCTTCGGTGAAAGAGAGGACCGGTGCCGGATCCGGGCGGCGGATCGACGAGCGCGTTTCGCAGCTCGACGAGCTCGGAGTCGATGACGGCCGCGGGCCCTCCCTCGAAAGCGACCCGGCCCTCGGACCAGAGCCGGGCGCCGGGGCAGAGCGCCGGGCAGTCGAAGAAGAACGCGGCCCCGTCCCGGACGGCGGCGACGCCGAGAGGCTCGTTCTCCTGAGGAGCGCCCCAGAGAACGGCGAGAGAGCCGGCGTCGTCCTCGAGAACGAAGTCGAAGTTCCGGAGGCCCTCGTCCGCATAGAACGACCTCTGGAGAAAGATCCTTTTTCCCTCGACCGCAAGGAGCCAGACTCCCTCCTCACCGCCGGGAGTGCGGCGCACCGACGCATCGAGCGACTTCGCGGTCTCGAGGAGCTTCTCTCCGACTCTCTCACCCAGGAGACCGAGGAAGTGGTTCTTCGCGGCGTGGGCGCCTTCGATCCTCGAGAGCTCCTTCAGGAGCTTCCACATGTCCTCACGGTCCGTCGGGACGACGCGCAGGGCGACTCGGTTGAGCTCGGTGTACATCGAATCGAGAGGCGCGGGACCGGCCTCGAGCCTCTCGATGACGGCGATCCACTCCGTAAACGCGCGCCTTGGTTCGGGCTCCTTGGACAGGCTCACTACGCGAACGCTCGCGTCCTCGGGGCGCGCCTCCGTGGGAAGGCCCGGCTCGTCGATGAAGGCGAGGGACGCCGCGACCCGCGGCCGGATCTCTCCCGACGCCAGGCCCTCGCCCATGGGAATACGAATCTGCGTCATCCCCCCGCGGGCGACGATCCGGATCTCACCGCCTTCGAGAACGTCCGTGGACGGCGGGAGGAAGTCTTTCCGCGACACCCGGACCGGCATCGAAAGAAGGCGCGCGATGCGTCTCGCGACCGGGAGATCGATTTCGGGAACGAAGGCCGCCACCTCGAGCGGGAGCCGGCGCTTCTGCGCGTCTCTCACGGGATCCGTGACTCCGTCGAGCTCCTCGCTGCAGCGGCCGCACCCGTCCACCGGGAAGTAGACGACGAGGTTGATCCCGGCGCGGTAGAGCTGGGAGGGAATGAGGGTGCCGCCGTCGGTCGCGGCCTGGAAATCGGGAAAAGCGAAATCGAGGAGCTCGAGGTCGGGGTAGCTCTCCTTCAGCTTCGCGAATCGATTTCGATCGAGGCCCGCCTTCAAGGCGTTGCGGTCGAGGAACGCTCCGGTCTCGAGGAGCTCCCCCTCCAGCTGCGCTCGGTCGCTTCCCGGGGCGAGGTAGGCGTCGACGAGGAGGTCGAGCCTACTCTCGAGGTCCAGGTCCGGGTTGCGCGCCATGACGAGCGTAAGCCCGGGTACTGACTCGATGTCGAGGACGCGGCGATACGCCTTCCGCGAGGCGGGCCATTTCTCCTGAGCCGCGAGGGCGTCGCCGAGAGTGCGGAAATACCGGACGCGACGCTCCCGGTAGCTCTTGCGCGCCTCGAGGATCATGTCCTCGAACAGAAGCCCTCGATCGGGGCGCACCTCGATCTCCTCCTCGGGGACGAACCGCTGCGACTGCGCGATGGCTTCCCGCGCTTTCGTCTCGGCCTCGGCGGCCTTCCCCGACTGCAGGAGCCGGACCGCCTCTTCGTGCAGTACGTCCGCCCGCTCCGCGAGAAGGATCCCCGCGAGGAGCAGGGCCGCGATCAACGGCGGGCTCCGGGCTTCGAAAGACGCAGCAGCCTCTGCGCCGCCGCGTCGAGGGTCTCGATCTTCTTGCAGAACGCGAACCGGAGCTTCTGCCGGCCTTCGCCCCCTGGGCTTCGGCCAGGCTCGCCGGAGCTTCGCGCAGGCGGCCGACCTTCGCCCCGCGAGCGCTGGTAGAAGCTCGAGCCGGGGACGGCGGCGACGCCGATGGCTTCGATGAGATTCCGGGCGAAGGCGACGTCGTCGGGAAATCCGAAGGTGGAGATGTCGGTCATGATGTAGTAGGCGCCTCTGGGCACGAAGCACCGGAATCCCGCCGCGCGCAGACTGGGGATAAGCGCGTCCCTGCGGTTCTGATAGTCCCGCGCGAGAGTCTCGTAGTACGAGTCCGGAAGGCCGAGGGCCTCCGCCGCCGCTTCCTGGAGCGGCGCCGCCGCGCCCACGGTCAGGAAATCGTGCACCTTGCGGATGGCGCTCGTGAGCTCCGCCGGTCCCAGCGCCCATCCCACCCGCCACCCGGTCACCGAGTAGGTCTTGGAGATGCTGTTGATGGTGACGGTGCGCTCCGCCATTCCGTCGAGGCTCGCTAGAGGAACGTGCTCCGCGCCGTCGTAGAGGATGTACTCGTAGATCTCGTCGGTGACGGCGATGACGCCCCACTTCTGACAGAGCCGGGCGACGTGGGTGAGCTCGTCTCTGGAAAAGACCTTACCCGTGGGATTGTTCGGCGTATTAATAATGATGGCTCGGGTCTTCGGGGTGAACGCGGCCTCGAGCTCGTCCGGATCGAAGCTCCAGTCGGGCTCGCGGAGAGTCACGAAGCGGGGGACGGCTCCCGAGAGGATGGCGTCCGGCCCGTAGTTCTCGTAGAAGGGCTCGAACACGATCACCTCGTCGCCGGGGTCGACCAGGGCGAGCATGGTGGCGATCATCGCCTCGGTCGAGCCGCAGGTAACGGTCACCTCGCGCTCGGGATCGATCTCCATCCCGTAGGCGAAGCGGTAGCGCGCGCAGATGGCGTCCCG
>DAISKN010000187.1:0-10647 GCA_036820975.1 Acidobacteriota bacterium
GAAACTGGGCGAGGGAGAGGAGCCCCGCGTTTCTCCCGACGGGAAGACCGTCGCCTTCGTGAACGGGGGGAAAATCTGGACCGCTCCCGCCGAAGGGGAGGGCGAGGCCAAGGAGCTCGCGAAGACCCGCGGGAGCGCGAGCTCGCTCCGATGGTCGCCCGACGGCACGAGGCTCGCGTTCGTGAGCGGGCGGGGGGATCACTCGTTCATCGGCCTCTACTCGTTCGCCGACAAAACCGTTCGCTACCTGGACCCGAGCCTCGGAAGCGACGCCGAGCCCATGTGGTCACCCGACGGAAGCCGCATCGCGTTTCTTCGAGCCCTGAACGAGCGCATGGTGCTCCCCTTCATTCCCCAGCGCTCCGCCATTCCCTGGTCCATCCGCGTCGCCGACGCCGGGACGGGAGAGGGCCGGCTCGTCTTTCGCGCGGACGAAGGAAGGGGGAGCGCCTTTCGGGGAATGGTTGCGGAGAACCAGATCCTCTGGGCGAAAGGAGATCGCCTCGTCTTCCCCTGGGAGAAGAACGGCTGGACGCAGCTCTACTCCGTGCCCGCGAGCGGCGGTGCGCCGACTCTCCTCACGCCGGGCGACCTCGAAGTGGAGCACGCCGCGCTCTCCCACGACGGAAGCGAGGTGGTCTTCTCCTCGAACCAGGACGACATCGACCGGAGGCACCTGTGGCGGGTGTCGGTCGTAGCCGGTCCTCCGAGAGCCATCACCAGCGGGAAGGGCCTCGAGTGGTCGCCGGCTCAGGCGGGCGACGGTAGCGCCCTCGCGTTTCTCTCGTCCGATGCGATCCGGCCGGCGCAGGCGATGGTGAAGGTCGGCGACGAAGCTCCGCGGGCCCTCGCGCCCGAGACCTTTCCCCGCGATTTCCCCGGGGACGCGCTGGTCGAGCCCGAGGCCGTCGTCCTTTCCGCCTCCGACGGCATGCGCATCCACGCGCAGCTCTTCCGGCCAAAGAGCCACCGTTCGGGCGAGCGCCACAAGGCGGCGATCTTCTTTCACGGGGGCTCGCGCCGCCAGATGCTCCTCGGCTGGCACTACATGTACTACTACCACAACACCTACGCGATGAATCAGTACCTCGCGAGCCGGGGCTACGTGGTGCTCTCGGTGAACTACCGGAGCGGGATCGGCTACGGTCTCGACTTCCGCGAAGCGCTCGACTACGGCGCCAACGGAGCGAGCGAGTTCCGGGACGTGGTCGGTGCCGGGCTCTACCTTAGGAGCCGCGACGACGTCGACCCCGTCCGCATCGGCCTCTGGGGAGGATCCTACGGCGGATATCTCACGGCACTCGGCCTCGCCCGCGCCTCGGACCTCTTCGCCGCCGGAGTGGACATTCACGGCGTCCACGACTGGAACGTGGTGATCCGGAACTTCGTGCCGAGCTACCAGGCGGAGAAGCACGCCGACGTCGCCCGGCGCGCCTACGAATCCTCGCCCATGGCATCGATCGAGAGCTGGCGCTCGCCCGTTCTTCTCATCCACGGCGACGACGACCGGAACGTGCCGTTCAGCGAATCGGTGGACCTCGCGGAAGCGCTCTCCAGGCAGGGAGTGGAGTACGAGGAGATCGTCTTCCCCGACGACGTCCACGACTTCCTCGTTCACCAGAACTGGCTGAGGGCGCTCGGGGCCGCCGAGGACTTCCTGGATCGGAAGCTCGGGTCGAGACCGCCCACGACGAACGAACCCTAGAGTCGGAGACACACGATGAACCTCTTTCTTCTCGCCACCCTCGCCGGTCTCTCGAGTCTTTCCGCAGCGGCGTTACCGGGCCTGAAAGAGCCCGTCGAGATCCTCGTCGACCGATGGGGGGTCGCGCACATCTACGCGCAGAACGAGCACGACCTGTTCTTCGCTCAGGGCTACACCGCCGCCCGCGACCGCATGTTCCAGTTCGAGATCTGGAGGCGGCAGGCGACGGGAACGGTTGCGGAGATTCTCGGACGAAGAGAGCTCAACCGCGACGTCGGCGCGCGGCTACATCGATTCCGAAAGGACATGAGGCAGGAGCTCGCCCACTATCACCCCAAAGGCGAGCTCATCATCACCTCGTTCGTCGAGGGCGTCAACGCGGCGATCGCCGAGACCGAGAAGGACCCGTCGCTCCTCCCTCTGGAGTTCGAGCTTCTGGGAATCAAGCCGGGGAAATGGACCCCGGAGGTCGTGGTCTCGCGCCATCAAGGCCTCCTTTCGAATGCGACCGAAGAGCTCGAGGCCGCGATGGCGGTCGCCGCTATCGGAGCCGAGAAAGTGCGGGAGCTCGAGTGGTACCGGCCGGGACGGCCCGAGCTCGCGCTCGACCCGGCGATCGACGGCTCTCTCCTCAAGGCGGAGATCCTCGGGCTATACCGCGCTTTTCGCGAGCCCATCTCCTTCCGGCCCGAGGACATCGTTCCCGCCCACCGGAGCGCCCGCGCGAGCTACGAGCGTCTGGCGGCGGCGATGAAGACCGCGCTTCCCACCGGAGACGGAAGCGACGAGATCGGAAGCAACAACTGGGTGGTCGGAGGAGGGATGACGCAGACCGGCTACCCTTACGTCGTCAACGATCCCCACCGCGCTCTCGCGGTTCCGGCGCTTCGCTACTTCGTCCATCTGTCGGCGCCGGGATGGAACGTGATCGGCGGCGGCGAGCCGGTGCTTCCGGGGATCTCCATCGGGCACAACGAGCACGGGGGCTGGGGCCTCACCATCTTCGGCCAGGACAACGAGGACCTCTACGTCTATGACACCAACCCGGCGAACCCGAACCAGTACCGCTATCTCGGCGGCTGGGAGGACATGCGGGTCCTCCGGGAGACCATCCCCATCGAGGGCGAATCTCCCGAGACCGTCGAGCTCAAGTACACCCGCCACGGTCCGGTTCTCTACGAGGACCGCGAGCATGGCAAAGCTTACGCCCTTCGCGCGGCCTGGTTGGAGATCGGCTCCTCGCCCTACCTCGCGAGCCTGCGCATGAACCAGGCGAGGACCTGGGAAGAGTTCGCGGATGCCTGCGCCTACAGCCGCATCCCCGCGGAGAACATGATCTGGGGCGACGTCCAGAAGAACATCGGCTACCACGCCGTCGGCATCTCGCCCATACGCCCCAACTGGAGCGGGATCGTCCCCGTCCCCGGAGACGGGCGCTACGAGTGGGACGGCTACCTTCCGATCCAGGCGCTTCCCAAGGTGAAGAACCCGGCAAAGGGTTACTGGGGAACCGCGAACAACTTCATGGTGCCCGACGGCTTCGCCTATCCCGAGGCGCTCCACTGGGAGTGGGGCGACGAGATGCGCGGCCTCCGTGTCGACGAGCTCCTCTCGACCGGACGCCGCTTCACCCTCGTCGACATGATGGAGTTCCAGCACGACGAGCTCTCGGTCCCGGCGCGAAACCTGGTGCCGCTCCTCCGCCACCTCGAGCTTTCCGAGCCCCGAACGCGCGAGGCGCTGGCGAAGCTCCTCGACTGGGATTTCGTAGTGTCGAAGGAATCCATCGCCGCCGCGATCTACGTGAGCTTCGAAAGAAGACTCCTCGAGAACGTGAAGACCAAGGTGGTGCCCGAGGCGGCGCAGAAGCTGCTGGGCCGCCCGAACAAGAAGCGGCTCATCGACTGGCTCGCCGCGCCCGACGGGCGGTTCGGAGAGGATCCCATCGCCGGCCGGGACGCGGTGCTGAAAGCGAGCCTGGAAGAAGGCCTGGCCCAGCTCATCGAGCGGCTCGGAGCGGACATGAACGAGTGGCGCTACGGACAGGAGAAGCTCAAGCACGTCCTCATTCGACACCCGTTGAGCGCGGCCGTATCCGACGAGACGCGAAAGAAGCTCGACGTCGGACCGGCTCCCCGCGGGGGATACGACTCGACGCTCAACAACACAGGCGGCGGAGACAACCAGACTTCGGGAGCGACGTTCCGAGTGGTGCTGGACGTCGCCGACTGGGACAACTCCGTCGCCACCAGCTCCCCCGGGCAGTCGGGCGACCCCGAGAGCCCGCACTATCGCGACCTGTTCCCGCTCTGGGCGAAGCACCAGTACTTCCCGCTCTTCTACTCGCGGGAGAAGATCGAGTCCGTCACCGAGAACCGCGTCGTTCTCGAGCCCGCGGGAGCGACCGATCGATAGCGGGCGCATCCAGTCGCCGCCTCCCAAGGCGAAGAGGCTCCCCGAGAGGCTCGAGATCCACGGCCACGTCCGGCACGACCCCTATTTCTGGCTCAACCGCCGGGACGATCCCGAGGTTCTCGCTTACCTTCGAGCGGAGAACGCCTACACCGAAGAGGCGATGGCGCACACCCGGGAGTTCCAGGAAACCCTGTTCCGTGAGATTACCGCGCGCATCGATCCCGCGGACGCTTCGGTGCCCTACCGGAAGGACGGCTACTACTACTACCATCGGTTCGAGCCGGGGAAGGAGTACGCGCTCCACTGCCGCCGCGAAGGATCCCTGGAGTCGGCGGAGCAGGTCCTGGTCGACGGGAACGAGCTCGCCCGGGGACACGAGTTCTTCTCGCTGCGCTTCTCGGACGTGAGCCCCGATCAGAGGCTCGCGGCCTTTGCCGTCGACACCCGTGGCCGCCGCATCTATACCGTGCGTTTCAAAGACCTCGAGACCGGAGCGCTCCTCGATGACGTTCTCACCGACGTCACCGGCAACGTAGCCTTCGCCGCCGACAACCGCACGGTCTTCTATACCCGGCAGCACCCCGACACCCTCCGCTCCTACCAGGTCTTCCGGCATCGGCTTTCGACCGACCCGGGTGAGGACGTCCTCGTCTACGAGGAGGAGGACGAGGCCTTCCACCTCAGAATCTCCCGTACGCGGTCGAAGAAGTTCCTGGTCGTGGTCTCGGCGCACGTCCTCACGACCGAATACCGCATCCTCGAAGCCAACGACCCCGAAGGGGAGTTTCGCTTCCTCGCGCCTCGCGAGCACGATCACGAGTACACCGCGCGCCATCACGGCGAGCACTTCTTCATCCGCACCAACCGGGGCGCCCCCGGCTTCCGCCTGGTGAAAGCGCCGGTGGAGGCGCCGGCGTTCGAGAACTGGGAGGAAGTCATCCCGCATCGGGAGGGAGTGATCCTGGAGGACCTCGAAGTCTTCCGCGATTTTCTCGTTCTCCTGGAGCGGCGCGAGGGACTTCGGCGGATTCGCGTCGTTCCCTGGGACGGCGGCGACGAGCACGAGATCTCCTTCGAGGAGCCCGGGTACGCGGTCGACCTCCGGGACAACCACGAGGCCGACACCGACGTCCTTCGCTTCGGCTACAGCTCTCTCGCGACCCCGCCTTCCGTCTACGACTACGACCTGAGGAGCCGCGAGCGAAAACTGCTGAAACGAGACCGGGTCGGCGGCGACTTCGATCCTTCCCTCTACGTCACCGAGAGACTCTTCGCCGAAGCGGACGACGGGGCGCGCGTCCCCGTGTCCGTCGTCTACCGCCGGGACCTGAAGGCTCGGGGAGAGGCGCCGCTTCTTCTCTACGGATACGGCGCTTACGGGCTCATCCACGATCCGAACTTCTCCCTCGAGACCCTGAGCCTGCTCGACCGGGGGTTCGTCTTCGCCATCGCCCACGTTCGGGGGAGCGAGATTCTCGGACGCGCGTGGTACGACGGGGGCCGCCTGTTCCAGAAGAAGAACACCTTCACCGACTTCATCGCGAGCGCTTTGCACCTGATTGAGAACGGCTACGCCCATCCGGAGAAAGTCGCGGCGCTCGGAGCGAGCGCCGGGGGCCTCCTGGTGGGGGCGGTCCTGAACCTGCGGCCCGACCTGTTCCGGGCGGCAGTGACCCACGTGCCCTTCGTCGACATCGTCACCACCATGCTCGACGACAGCCTTCCGCTTACGACAGGCGAGTACGAAGAGTGGGGCGACCCCAGGGTGAAGGAGCACTACGACTACATGCTCTCCTACTCGCCGTACGACAACGTGGAGCCCCGGGAGTACCCGCACGTTCTCGTGACCACGGGATTGAACGACTCCCAGGTACAGTACTGGGAGCCGGCCAAGTGGGTGGCGAAGCTCCGCGCGGCGCAGAGGGGGGACGCGCCGGTGCTGCTGAAGACCCACATGGACGCGGGGCACCACGGGCCTTCGGGCCGCTACCGCCAGCATCACGAGACGGCGCTCTACTACGCGTTTCTCCTCGACGTCCTGGGTCCTTCGACCGGCGGCCGGTAGTCATGCCGGTTCGTCACCCGGCTCTCGAGAGGACCGACCACCGCCCCTGGCCTCTCCCGCAATCTTCCTGGGTCATGGCGATGAGCTGGCACGATCTCGCGTTCCTGCACTGGCCGGTACGGCCCGACAGTCTGCGCGCGAAGATCCCCCCGGGTCTCACTCTCGACACCTTCGGGAACGAGGCCTTTCTCGGCGTCGTGCCCTTTCGCATGACCGGCGTCCGGCCGCGGTGGGTTCCGCCCATGCCCGGAATCTCGTCCTTCGTCGAGTTGAACGTCCGGACCTACGTCGTCGCCGAGGACAAGCCCGGCGTCTGGTTCTTCAGCCTCGACGCCGAAAGCCGGCTCGCGGTGAGGGGAGCGCGCCTCTTCTTCCATCTCCCGTACTTCGACGCCCGCATGTCGTCGTCGCGAAGAGACGGCCTAGTCCACTACCAATCGGAGAGAACCCACCGCGGCGCTCCCCAGGCCCGCTTCGCCGCTCGATTCCGCGGCACCGGACGAGCGCGGGGCTCGGATCTCGAACGCTGGCTCACGGAGCGCTATTGCCTCTACGCCGCGAACGGCGACGGAACGCTCTTCCGCGGCGACATCCACCATCCGCCCTGGCCGCTCGAGAACGGCGAGGTCGAGATCGAGACGCTGGACATGACGCGTCTATTGGACCTCGAGCTTCCCCGGAAGCCTCCTCTGGCGCACTTCGCGGAGAAGATCGACGTCGTTGGCTGGAAGCTCAGAGAATCGTCCTTCTCTCGAACGAGCGCGCCCCCGCGAGAGTCAGAACCAGCGTGAACCCAACGAGGCCCGCCAGAATCAAGGCGAGAGGCATGTGCGGGATCTCCGGAGTCACCGCGAGACGCATCGCTTCGCTCATGAAGACCAGAGGATTCAGCAGAAACAGCCACTGGAGCGGACCCAGGACCTCGAGGCTCCTCCACGGATAGTACGCGCAGCCGAAGAGCATCATGGGCCCGAGCACCACGGCGAACAGCAGGCCGCTGAAGCGCGGGTCGACCCTCGTTCCCAGATTCAGCCCGAAAGCGGCCGAGAGAAGGCCGCAGAAGACCACCAGGGGAAACAGCCAGAGCCATCGCGGGTGCACCTCGACCCCGGAGACCTCGTGCACCAGGATCATCATCACCGGGAGAGCGATGAGGCCCGCGGTGCCGGCGTGGATGGCTCCGGCCACCACGCGGCCGAAGGCGACTCCGAAGGGCGTTATCGGGGCGAGGAGCCTCTCGTCGACTTCCCGGGATCCGGAGAGGTCCGTCATCAGCGGCATCAGCACCGCCTGCACTCCCGACATCATCATGGTGATGGCCATGAGCCCGGGGACGAGCACGGTGCGGAACTCGTCGGCGACGAGGCCGAGGCGGGGAAGGATGTTGCCGAAGACCAGCACCACCAGGATGGGCTGGGTCAAAGTCCCGCTGAGGAGGAGGAAGGCGCTCCGGAACGTGACGTGGACGTCGCGGCGCAGGAGCGCGAGAAACGCCGTCACTCCCGGAGCTCCTTTCCCGTGAGATGGATGTACAGGTCCTCGAGGCTCGGCGTCGCGAGGCTCACGTGATGAAGCGTCCCTTTCTTCTCTCGCACGGTGTGGAGGATTTCGTCGAGGACTCCGTCGCGGGGCTCGACGAACAGCCGAAGGCGCTTCAACCCGTCGCGCTCCGCGAGCTCGGCCTCGAGCTCCTCGTGGCGCAGAACCCCCTCGATCCCGGCCAGTGCCGGTCCGAGAGACTCCGTGGTCTTGATCCAGAGGTCGAGAATCTGCCCGCCGGGAAGAGTCCGCTTCAGGGCCTCGGGGGTATCCGACGTGAGAATCTTCCCGTGATCGATGATCGCGAGCCGCTGGCAGAGCCGGTCGGCCTCTTCCATGTAGTGAGTGGTCAGGATGATCGCGAGCCCGCGGCCGTGGAGCTCCCGGAGGGTATCCCAGAGGAGCCGCCGCGCCTGCGGATCGAGGCCGGTCGTCGGCTCGTCGAGGAGCAGGACCTTCGGATCGTGCATCAGCGCACGGGCGATCATCACCCGCTGCTGCTGTCCGCCCGAGAGCGTCTGGGGCTTGGCGTTCGCCTTGTCGGCGATCTGGAGCTCCTCGAGGAGCCGGCTGGCGCGCGATTCCCGCTCGGCGGCGGCAAGACCGAAGTAGCGTCCGTGATAGGTGAGGATCTCGCGCACCGTCAGATCCCGATCCAGGTTTCGGGTCTGCGGGACGACGGCGATGCGTCGCTTGGCCTCCGCCGGATGGCGGGCCACGTCTATGCCGTCGACCTCGATCCGGCCCGACGTGGGGCGGACGAGGGTGGTGATGCACCCGAGGGTCGTGCTCTTCCCCGCGCCGTTCGGCCCCAGCAGACCGAAGAACTCGCCGCTTCCGACCTCGAACGAGATCCCGCGCACGGCTTCGACCGGCGGGCTCTTCCTGTTAGCCGGGTACGTCTTCTGGAGGTCTTCGACGACGAGGGCGCGCATGGCGGATTTCAGTGCGGGATCATAGCATCAGCCTGTGCGATATCTGATGCTGGGAAAGGAAGCGCGGGGAGAGCTGGTGCGCGAGCTCGAAGCCATGCCCGAGCTCCTCGAGGCGGCCTTCTCCGACCTTACTCCGAGAGAAGCGGCAGTCCGGGGACCGGAAGGCGCGTTCTCCCCCGTCGAGCACTGCTGGCACCTCGCGGATCTCGAGCGGCTCGGCTACGCGGTGCGGATCGCGAAACTTCGAGCGGAGACCGATCCCCACCTTCCCGATTTCGACGGTGCTAGAGCGGCCCGGGAGCGCGAGTACCTGAAGCTCTCGCTCGCGGAGGGAATCGAAGCCTTCCGCCGCGCCCGTCTCGCGAACCTCGAGACCCTCCGGGGCCTCGAGACCTCCGAATGGAGGCGCACCGGAGCTCAGGAGGGCGTGGGACGAATCGCGCTCTGCGATTTGCCGGGCATGATGGCGGAGCACGACCGGTCCCATCGTGCCGAGATCCGAGAGTGGCTGGATGTCCGGCGCCGGAGACAAGACGCCCGGCCGGGGCAGGAGTGAGCCTTTCCTCCAACGCCTCCGCACGCCATACTGGCTCGTTGGCCCGCAGCGCCGCCGAGGCCGAACGGGAACGAGGTTCGTGATGACTGCATGGTGGATACTTCTCGGCCATCTTTTGTTTTCCGCTCAGGAAGCATCGCCTGAGCTCGACCGGGAGCTCGTCGAAGCCTGCCGCGATGGGCAGGCCCAGGTGGTCGAGAAGCTGCTGAAGCAGGGCGCCGATGTGAACGCGCGCGAGATTCTGCCGGAGCCCGAGAACGACGAAGAGGCGGTACCCGCCGACTGGAACGAAGGGGCGGGTGGGACCGGGCTCATCCTGGCCTCAGCGGCCGGGCACGGTGAAGTCGTCCAGGTCCTCTTGAGAGCCGGCGCCGACGTCAATGCCGTCGACGAGAGAGGCTGGCCCGCGATCCTGCGCGCCGCGTACTTCGGCCATGGCGCGATCGTTCGCGCGCTCGTCGAGGCGGGTGCTTCGCCCGACGCGCGGGAAACCATCGAGGGCGGGACCGCTCTCCATTTCGCGGCTCGCCAGAACCATGCCGATATCGTTCGCGCGCTGCTCGAGGCTGGCGCGGACCCGAATGCCGCCCTCACCAACGGCTGGACTTCCCTGATGTGGGCGGTCGAGCGCGGGAGCCCCGAAGTCGTGAAGATGCTCATCGAGGCCGGGGCCGACCCCAACGCCAGCACCACGACCGGCGTCACCGCCCGCCAGTGGGCGATGCGCCGGGGAGATCCGGAGATCCTCGCGCTCCTCGGGCCGGAGGCGCGCCCGGACTGAGGGAGGTCTCGATCAGCGCCTCGGGACGTGGCCCGGACCCCTGAGAATCCGGCCCGGACGCTCGGCGGTGATCTTTCCTTCTTCGATCACCGCGCGGCCGTTCACCAGGACGTAGCGGACGCCCACCGAGTAGTGATTCGGGTCCTCGAACGTCGAGACGTCCCGGATGGTCGCGGGGTCGAAGACGGTGACGTCCGCCGCCAGGCCGGGACGCAGGATTCCCCGGTCCGAAAGCCCGACGCGGGCCGCGGGGCGCGACGTCATCTTGCGGACGGCTTCCTCGAGCGTAAGGAGCTTCTCCTCGCGCACGTACTTTCCCAGGATCCGGGGAAAGGTGCCCCAGGCCCGGGGATGCGACTTGGAGACCGAGAGCGGGCCGTCCTCGGCGCGCGTCTCGGAGTCGGTGTCGATCGAGACGAGAGGATGCCGGAGAGCCGTGCGCACGTCGTCCTCGGTCATGATCGAGATGATGCACGACGTCTCGCCGTGGTCGGCGATGACCAGGTGCATGAGGGCATCGCGAGGGTCCTTCCCCATCTCGCGGCCGATCTGCTCGAGCGTCTTTCCTTCCCATTTCCGGAGCGAGGGGTCGAGGACCGAGCTCACCATGACTCCCGGCGAGTGCTGGTATGCGAACTTCAGTCTGCCGCA
>DAISKN010000188.1:0-10616 GCA_036820975.1 Acidobacteriota bacterium
CCAGGCCGACGTCGACGAGTCGATGGTCACCGGCGAGTCACGGGCGGTACCGAAGGAGCCGGGCGACCGAGTTGTCGCCGGCACGGTCGCCGCCGGCGGCTCACTCCGCGTCCGGGTGACCGCCGTCGGCGAGGAGACGGCGCTTTCCGGGATCATGCGGCTGGTCGACGCGGCCCAGGCGTCTTCGTCCCGGGCCCAGGCGCTGGCCGATCGCGCCGCCGCGCTCCTCTTCTACGTCGCCATTGCCGCCGGATCCGTCACCCTCGTCGTCTGGTGGCTGCTCGGCGACCAGGAGGGCGCGCTCGTCCGGACGGCAACCGTGCTCGTCATCGCCTGCCCTCACGCGCTCGGCCTCGCCATCCCGCTCGTCATCGCGATCTCGACGTCGCTCGGCGCACGGAACGGGCTCCTGGTGAAGAACCGGATCGCGCTCGAGCGCGCGCGCGAGCTCGACGTCGTCATCTTCGACAAGACCGGGACGCTGACGAAGGGCGAGCCAGTCCTGGCAGCCGTCGCCGCCGCGCCCGGCGTCGACGAGCCGGAGCTCATCCGGCTTGCGGCGGCGGTCGAGGCCGATTCGGAGCACCCGCTCGCCCAGGCGATCGTTCGCGGCGCTCGTGAGCGCGGCGCCGACGTCGCGGTGGCCGATGCATTCGAGGCGCTCCCCGGTCTCGGCGCCCGGGCGAGGGTCGAGGGGCGGGTCGTCCAGGTCGGCGGTCCGCGGCTGCTCGAGGAGCTTCGGCTCGCGCCACCGGCCGAGCTCGCGGCTGCCACCGATGCGTGGGCGGCGGAGGGCCGGACGGTCCTCCACGTCATCGCCGAGGGGCACGTCCTCGGGGCGCTCGGTATCGAGGACGAAGTCCGGCCCGAATCGGCCGAGGCCGTCGAGCGCCTCCACGCGCTCGGCGTCGCGGTCGCGATGATCACAGGCGACTCGAAGGCGGTCGCCGATTCGGTCGCCCGGCGGCTTGGGATCGACGAGGTCGCCGCGCAGGTCCTGCCGGCCGACAAGGCCGCCGCGGTCGAGCGCTTCCAGGCCGGCGGCCGACGGGTCGCCATGGTCGGCGACGGCGTGAACGACGCGCCGGCGCTCGCGTCGGCCGACGTCGGCATCGCCATCGGGGCGGGGACGGACGTGGCCGTCGAATCGGCCGGCATCGTCCTCGTTCGGAGCGACCCGCGCGATGTCGTCGGCGCGATCGCTCTGTCGAGGGCGACGTACCGGAAGATGATCGAAAACCTCGCCTGGGCGACCGCCTACAACCTGGTCGCGATCCCCGTCGCCGGCGGCGTCCTGGTCCCATGGGGGATCGATCTCCCGATGGCCGTCGGGGCGATCGCGATGAGCGCCTCGACGATCCTCGTCGCGGCGAACGCCCAGCTTCTCCGGCGGCTGCCTCTGCGGTCCGAGGACCGGCCGTCGGTCCCCGCCGCCGTGGGTTGAACGACGGCGCGGTCAGCTCGTCAACGAAACGCCGTCTTTGCGGGATGCGCTACGAAGCGTATGATCCACGTGAGAATGAAGGGTGGAAAGCGGGTGAATCGACCATGCTGAAACGAATCGCCTTCGCGGCCCTGGGACTGACGCTCGTGGCAGCTTTCGGCGTCTTTCTGTACAGAACTCTCGCATCTCCGCCGAATTGCGACGTCTGCTACCGCCCGATCCACGAGGAGACCTTTTACCGCATTCACCTTACCAGCGGGGAGTCGATGGACGTCTGTTGTCCGCGCTGCGGCCTGCGGTTCCAGGAGGGCCGGCGAGACATCGTCCGAGCGGAAGCGACGGACTTCTACACCAAGGTGCGCATCGACGCCGCCAAAGGTTCCTACGTCGAGAACAGTCAGGTGCATCTTTGTAGCCATTCCCCGGTCCAAGAAGACCGCTCGGGCACCCAGTACGAGGTCGCCTGGGATCGTTGTCTTCCCAGTCTCATTGCATTCGAGTCGCCGGCCGAAGCCAGAGCTTTCCAGGCCAAAAACGGGGGGGTCATCAAGTCGTACGATGAGCTCTTCAGGCGGCGATCCCCTTAAGGTTAGAGTATCGAGGTGAGCGCGGCAATCACCGCTCGGCACCCGCCTCGACGAAGCCCGGCTTCACTTCCCAATGCCATTTCCAGAGAGTGAAGATGACGGGGTAGATCAGAAGCTCGAGTACGAAGGAGGTGACGACGCCTCCCACCATTGGGGCGGCTATGCGCTTCATCACGTCGGCGCCCGCGCCCTGGCTCCACATGATCGGCAGAAGTCCCATGAGGATGGCCATCACCGTCATCATCTTGGGTCGGATGCGTTTGACCGCGCCATACTCGACGGCCTCTTCGAGGTCTTCGAGGCTTTTCATCCGACCCTCTCGCCTGAACTTGTCGTAGGCATGGTCGAGGTAGAGCAGCATGACGACGCCGGTCTCGGCGTCGACCCCCGCGAGAGCGATGATTCCCACCCATACCGCGACGCTCAGGTTGTAGTCGAGCAAGTACAGAAGCCAGAACGCTCCCACCAGCGAGAACGGCACCGCCAGGAGAACGATGAAGATCTTGGTCGTATTTCTGGTGTTGAGGTACAGAAGGACGATGACGATGAGGAGCGTCAAGGGGATGACGACCTTGAGCCTCTCCTTGGCGCGAAGCATGTACTCGTACTGGCCGCTCCATTCCAGGTAGTAACCCTCGGGAAGGCTCACCATCCCCTCGACCACGCGCTTCGCTTCCTCGACGTAGCCGCCGATGTCGCGGCCTCCCATGTCCACGTAAACGTAGCCGAGGAGCTGTGCTTGCTCAGTACGGATGACGGTGGGACCGGTGGTGAGGGTGATGTCGGCGACCTGCTCCATGGGAATCTGGGCGCCTCCGGGAGTGGAGATGAGGGTGCGCCTCAAGGCGTTCAGATCGGTTCGGTAATGACGCTGATACCTGACGTTCACCGGATACCGCTCACGGCCCTCGATGGTGGTGGTGATATTGGCCCCCCCGATGGCGGACTCGATCATCATCTGGACGTCCTGAATCGTGAGACCGTAGCGGGCGATCTGGTCGCGCTTGACGGTGAAGTCGATGTAATAGCCGCCGGTGACGCGCTCGGCGAAGACGGTTCTTGTACCCGGGACCCCCTGAAGGGCTCCTTCGATCTGGGCGCCGATCTCGTTGATGCCTTCGAGCGTCGGTCCGAAGATCTTGATGCCCACCGGCGTGCGGATTCCGGTGGAAAGCATGTCCGTTCGCCCTTTGATCGGCATGGTCCATGCGTTGGCGACTCCCGGGACTCGCACCCGGCGATCGAGCTCGGCCTCGAGACTATCGGGCGTCATCCCCGGCCGCCACTCGCTTTGCGGTTTGAGGTTCACCACGGTCTCGATCATTTCGAGCGGAGCGGGATCGGTCGCGGAAAGCGCCCTCCCGGCCTTCCCGAAGACCGACTCGACCTCCGGAACCTGCATCAAGATCTTGTCCTGGATCGTCAGGATCTGCTGCGCGGTCTGGATAGAGGCGCCGGGAAGCGTGATGGGCATGTAGAGCAGGGTCCCCTCATAGAGGGGCGGCATGAACTCCGAGCCGAGCCGAAGGAAGACGGGGACAGTGCTGAGCAGGATGATCAGGGCAACGACGAGCGTGAACGCCCGATGCCGCAGGACGAATCGCACGAACGGGTGGTAGACCCAGATCAGGAAGCGATTGACGGGGTTCTTCTCCTCGGGGGCGATCTTGCCGCGGATGAAGAGGACCATCAGGTAGGGCACCACCAGCACCGACAGCAGCGCCGCGAAACCCATGGCGAAGGTCTTGGTGAAAGCGAGGGGCCGGAAGAGCCTTCCCTCCTGGCCTTCCAGAGTGAAGATCGGGAGGAAAGAAACGGTAATGATCAGAAGCGAGAAGAACAGCGGCCGGCCGACCTGCTGTGCCGCCTCGATGAGGATGTCTCGTCGGGGTCTCCCGCCGGAATCCTCCTCGAGGTGCTTGTGGGCGTTCTCGATCATGATGATGGCGGCGTCGATCATCGCCCCGATGGCGATGGCGATCCCTCCGAGGCTCATGATGTTGGAGCCGAGCCCCAAATACCGCATCAGCACGAACGAAGCCAGGATGGAAAGCGGGAGCGTCAGGATCGCCACCAGAGCGCTCCGGAAATGCCAGAGGAAGACCACGCAGACCAGGGAAACGATGATCATCTCCTCGACGAGCTTCTCTTCCAGGTTCTCGATCGAGCTCTCGATGAGCTCCGAGCGGTCGTAGGTGGTGACGAACTGGACGCCTTCGGGGAGGGACGGCTGGACCCTCTCCCGAACGGCCTTCTTCACGTTCTGGATGACCCCGTAGGTGTCGACTCCGTACCGGATCACGACGATGCCGCCAGCGACGTCTCCCTCGCCGTTGAGATCGGCCACTCCCCGCCGCATGTCCGGCCCCAGGTGGACCCGCGCCACGTCCCTGACCAGGATGGGCGTGCCGTCGATCTTGGCGCCCAGGCTCACCTGCTCCACGTCGGCGACGCCCTGGATGTACCCGCGGCCGCGGACCATGTACTCGCGGCCCGTCCACTCCACCACCCGGCCCCCGACGTCGTTGTTGCTCTTGCGAACGGCATCGATCACATGATCGAGGGACAGGTTGTAGGAAAGTAGCGCGTTGGGATCGATCTCGATCTGATACTGCTTCACGAAACCGCCCACCGGGGCGACCTCGGCGACACCGGGCACGCTGCGGAGCCAGTACTGCACGTACCAGTCGTTGAGCGTTCGAAGGCGCGAGAGATCGTATTTTCCGCTCCGGTCGACGAGCGCGTACTCGAAGCCCCATCCGACCCCGGTGGCGTCGGGGCCGAGCACCGGCTGGACTCCGGCAGGGAGCCGTCCCTGAAGTCCGCTCAGATATTCGAGCACCCGGCTCCGCGCCCAGTAGAGGTCGGTGCCGTCCTCGAAAATGACGTAGATGAATGAGACGTCGAAGTAGGAGAACCCTCGCACGACCTTGACCTGCGGCGCGGAGATCAGGGCGGTGACGATGGGATAGGTGACCTGATCCTCGACCAGCGGCGGGCTCCGGCCTTCCCAGTTGGCGGTCACGATGACCTGGACGTCCGACAGATCGGGGATGGCGTCGATGGGTGTCTCCCGGATGGCCCAGACGCCGACGCCGACGATGGCGAGCATGAGCAATACGACGAGGAAGGCGTTGCGCGCGCTGAAGGCGATGAGCTTTTCGATCATCGAAGATCTCTCAGTGCTGGTGCTGCGGGCGTTCCGGGGGGGGCGGTCTTTTCTCACCCGGCATGGGCATTTCCATGCCTTCCATGCCGTCCTCTTTGCCCGCTGGCATGTCCATGCCGGGCATGCCAATCATCGATTGCATGGCTGCCTGGAGGTTCGTCTCGGAGTCGATCAGAAACTGGGCGGAGGTGACGACTCGATCCCCTTCTCGAAGCCCGTCGAGCAGAGGGTAATACTCGTCGGCCGGCGGACCCACGTCGACCTCGCGCGGCTCGAAGTAGCCGTTGGGATGCGCGAGGATGGCGTAGCGCTTGACGCCGGTATCGATGACCGCCTCTTTGGGGATGACGAGCCGCTCGCCTCCTCTCACCCCGACCACGAAGGTCACGTAGGTATCGGGCTTGAGCTGGAGCCCGGGATTATCGAACTCCGCGCGAATTCTCACCCGTCGGGTGTCCCGATCGATCTCGGGATAGACGTAAGTGATCGTCCCCTGGAGCTTCCGGGTCGAAGTGCCGTAGGGAAATTCGATCTCGACACGCTGGCCGAGCCGGATCAGCGGAAGCTCGTACTCGAAGATCGCCCCGAACGCCCAGATCCGCGAGAGGTCCGCGATCTTGAAAGTGGGCATCTCCGGGGCGATGTACTGACCGGGAAACGCGTTCCTCTCGAGCACGATGCCGTCGAAGGGCGCGTGAAGCGTCAGCGTCTTGCGCACCTCCTGAGTTCTCTCGAGGGTTTCGATTTCGGATTCAGGGATGTCCCAGAATCGGAGCCGGTCCCTTGCAGCGACGAAGAGGGCTTCGGCCGCCGAGCGGGTCGCCGCCACCGGGCTTGCTCCCAGCTCGTTTCGCGCCTTGAGCGCGAGGAGATACTCCGTCTGGGTCGATACCAGCTCGGGGCTGTACAGGTCGAGAAGGGGCTCGTGGCGCTGCACGAGCTTTCCGACGTAGTCGACGTAGACGCGCTCGACCCAACCCGCGATCTTCGTGTGGATCTGGGTGACCCGCGTCTCGTCGTAAGCCAGGCTCCCGACGGTGCGAATCGACGAGTCGAGGCTCCGCCGCTCGATCGTGGTGGTGCGCACTCCGATGAGCTGCTGCCGGGCCGGAGAGACGTAGACCACGCTCCCTGCCGCCTCCTGGGGATGGCCGCCTTCGGCTTCGTGGGAGCCGGCGGCTGGCTCCTTCGTCTCTTCGTGAGTGGACGGCACCGTCTGGTGTGGTGGAGGCGAGAGCCGGGGCCGAAGGACGAGAAAAGTGCCCGCGACGCCCAGGGCCAGGGAGACGGCGGAAACCGCCACGTATGAAAGCGTGCGAGAGGAGGTCCTCTGGGAGACCGCTCCCTCCTCCGAACGAATGTTCGAGTCCGTCATGGAGAGCTCCTATCGATTGGACATGGAGCGAGAGCCGCTCGATGCCGCGCCACCACCCATGGTTCCGCTCGTCGTCATGCCAAAACCGGCCGATGGCATCGCGCCAGCTCCCATCGAGAGGCTCGACGTCGCCTCGAGGCTCGCTTCTTCCAGGCTGGCGCGGATCTTCTCGTAGTTCGCGAGAATCTGGAGGTGTGTGGCGAGGTCGTTGTAAAGCGTCGTGAGCGTCTCGAGGACGCTCACGAAGGGCGTCTGCCCGGTCTGGTAGCTCGACAGGGCGGCGTCGACGGAAAGACGATCTTGTAGGATAACACCTCCCGCGTAGAGGACCGCGATCCTCTCCGCGGCATTGAGCTGGGCGAGGCGTTCTTCCGTTCGAAAGCGCAGCATGAGCCGGATCCAGTCCAAAAGCCGCTCGCTCGACCGCGACTCCGCCTGGGCCTCCGATACTCCACTCTGGAGCCGCTCCCGGTAAAGAGGCACCGATATACCCAACCCGGCGACCCACATCGGGTCCAGGCCTCCGCGGTTCATGTAGCCACCCTGGACGACGAAGTCGGGCTTGAACTCCTTCTGCGCCAGGGCTACACCGAGCTCCGAACGCGCGACGCCGAGGGCGGCGCTCTTTACCTCGGGACTCAGGGCCTCGAGGCGCCGGAGGACCTCCTCGAGCCCCTCGTCGACGGGGCTCAGAGCGAGGCGCGCTTCGGTTGCGAGAGGAGTCCCGGCCGGCCGGTCGAGAAGCTGGTTGAGCTCGGCGACGCGGATCTCGGCTTCGGTCTCTTGCTCGACCAGCAGCCGCTCGATGCGGACCACCTCTACCTGGGCGCGCAGAACGTCCGGCTGCGCCCCCCGACCGACCGCGTAGCGCGCTCGAATGACGCTTTCGGTCTGTCTCCAGATCTCTTGCTGTTCCCGGATCAGCTCGAGGAGATCGCGGCTCAGGAGCAAATCGTAGTAAGCGCGTTTGACCGCCGCAGCGACGCTCAGCTTCACTCGTTCGAGCTGCTGGTCGACCTGGTCGGCCGCCCGAGCGAGCACGTCGCCTCGGAGACCTCGTTTCCCCGCATAAGGAAACTCTTGACCCCACATGAAGGCGAGAGTCGTCATCTCCTGGCTTCCCAGGCTCGGGGAGAGCCCGTCGTTCGTGTACTCGGCTGCGAACATCGGGTTCGGGAGCGAGCGCGCCTGGGGCGGCCGAAACCGAGCGGCCGCGGCCCCCTCCGAGGCTGCCATCACTGCCGGATTCTTCTCGAGCGCCTCCTCGATTAAGGAAGCGAGAAGCGGGTCGTCGGATTGTGTCGCTCCGGGCTCACCGGCCGCGTCGAGCGCAATGAAAAGAAAGAACATCGCGACGATGCAAGCAGCGAACCGATCGCAGTACTCATGGTTGCTCATCTGCATGCTCATCGGATAGCAATGACTGTGCCAGAAGGAAACTCGAGCATGCTCGAAACCACACGGCAGGCTTCTTGCTAGAGGTTGTCCACATGGCGACAACGCGAAACCACGATACCGAAGGAGGCTGCCTCGCCTGTCGAGCTCCATGCACGCGGTCCGTATGCCATTTAAGCCTCCCCGTTCCGCGGCGTAAAGCTTTGAAGCGGATGGCCGCTATGCTCGAGGACGCCGGTTTTGAAATCAGCGAGCGTATTCCTTTGTCCGAACTCGCTCGCGAGCGGCTCGGAGTCGAAGCGGCGTCCATCGAAGTGTTGCATTTGAATCACCCGCTGTTGCTTCTGCAATGCCTCTTCGCCGATGGGGATCCGGCCTTGCTGTTTCCTCTGATTGCCATCGTTTGGTCCCGCGGCGACTCAACAGAGGTATGTATTTGCTCGGCCTGGGCGGAACGTGGGGTGATGAGGGGACTGTCCGAACAGCTTGCGAATCAGACGAAAGAAAGGCTTCTGCTTGTCGCCGAAGAGATGACTCGAACGAACCCAGGCACCCACTGACCCGATGAGAGAAGAGGAACTCCGCGACGTCGTGAGAAAGAGGCAAGTCTGCTTCGATGCCTTCCGAGAGCGAGTCGGGTTTCCAGGTTGCCGGCTCGAGAGCCGTGGGATACGAGCTGGTTCTGAGCGGAATCCATGCACAGGGTTCCCATCCACCTCAGCCGGGCTGCGACCTGTGCCGAGACGTATACGACGACCTGAAGAAAATCGCCGAGCGGATCCTGCCGGAGGAGCACAGAGCTTCGTTTTACGAGATCGAGCCCTATCGACCCGTCATCCGTGCGACCGGGAAGCGCAGGCTTCGAGGAGAAGTCTCGCTCTCCATCAAGATCCTTCATCGCGACCACTACGAAGATCCGATCGACAAATGCGAGACGCGCTGCCTCGTCGAGATGGATGACCGGCTGAAGCAGATCGGGGCCTGCGAGGGCGAGTGGCAGCCGAACGAAGGGAGGGGTTGAGCGTGACTATTGACGGACGATGGTCACGGTAGCGGTGTTGCTCTTTTGACCGAGCACGTCCTCGCACCAGAAAACATACTGGTAGTTGCCTTGAGGCGCGTTCAGGCCGTGGCAGCCGATCTGGTCCTCGGGATCCATGTAATGGTAGATGCCGTCGCCGGGAATATCGTCTCCGTGAGTTCCGTCATCGTAACAAAGCACCGTACCGGAAGACCCTCCCATCATGGATCCGCCGTGATGATTCGGTCCAGGCTGTGAGTACTGAAGAACGACGCGCCGGATGGTGGCGAGCCCTCCCGGAGCTTGGACATGGATGCGGAAGAGACTGGCCTGGTCGGTTCCTCGCGACACGAGACCTTCTACCGGCATGCCTCCCACCAGGACCTGCGGATCCGTCACCATGGGTCCTCCCGACATCGGAGACGAGGGTGTCGTTGGATCGGAAGACGAATCGGAGCAAGCCGCAAGGTACATTGCCAGGAGAGCGAGACTCCATTTCATCCCATTTCTGATGCTCATCGTCGTTGAACCTCAAGAAAAGGCGTAGCAAGTTACTTGCCATCGATGAAACCCGCCTAAGCCGTTGGGGACAACGAACAAGGCGCCCGAGCCGAAAGAGTCAAATCCCGCATCCGCCCAACTCAGCGAGCGAAACGACCCACGGCTCCTCGAGGTGCGAGCGTCAATCGCCAGAAATCGAGTCCGTTCCTATTTGGATCATAGCTTCATTTTGCATCGTCAATTTCTACGGGTCTTCTGCAGATCCAGGTCGAGGCAGAATCTCGGGGCCGGCTGGAACCCCTCGTGTTGAAAGAAAGCAAGAAGCCCGGGATTCTGCCAGCTCACTTCGGTCTGAAGGGTGCGGATTCCGAGCCCCAGCAGGTTGGTCCGGAGCTGGTCGATTAGATCGCTTGCCACGCCTCGCCCTCGAAAGTCCGGATGAACCCCCATCGTATCCAAAACCGCGACGGGCTCGGGCGCTCCGAACTCACCGTAATACACGCGGGCGAGCAGGAACCCGACGAAGATTCCGTCGAGCTCGGCGCCGAGCGAAATCTGAATGCCGGTGTCGGAAAGCGCCTGCTTCAGCTTGACCTTGAAATACTCCTCCCGTCTCCGTCCGACAGCCTTCGCATCCAGGGCGATGACCGCGTCCAGGTCCTGCGGTCGCAGTTGCCGGACGACGGCGCATTCTCCGTCTCGCGGCACGGGCTCGGTTCCCATCGTTGGTCTCCTTATGCCGAGAGAGAGACGCCCCTCTCCCGCAGTCTCCTGGCCCGGTAAGCTCCCCAGATCGCGGCGCCCAGAGCTCCGGCGAGAACCGACCGCTCGTGGGCGCGAACGTCCAGGTCCGCTCCCTGCTCCTTCGCCGCCTCACGGAGCGCCTGAAGAAGTCCCACATCCGCGGCGAGCCCGCCGGTCACCAGCACCACCCCATTGGCCTTCGCCGAAGTCAGGAGCCGCATGTAGCGGCCCGCCATGGACTGGTGGATTCCCTTCAGGATGTTGGCGACGCGGATTCCCCGGGAGACCATGTTGATGACGTCGGTCTCGGCGAGCACGGCGCAGATCGAAGAGCAGATCTCCGGGTCATCGGCCTGGAGCGACAGGGGGCCGATCTCCTC
>DAISKN010000189.1:0-10559 GCA_036820975.1 Acidobacteriota bacterium
CCGAAAGCTCGCGTCGATCGCCCTCGAGGACGGCCGGCCGCGGCTCGGGCATATCGCGACCGACGGCGAGACCTACGGACACCACCACCCCCACGGCGACATGGCTCTGGCGTTCGCGCTCCGGGCCGTCGAGACGCAGGCTCTCGGAACGCTCACGAACTACGGAGATTTTCTGGAGCGCTCTCCCCCCGAGCACGAAGTCGAGATCCTCGAGCGGACGTCCTGGAGCTGCGCCCATGGAGTCGAGCGGTGGCGCAGCAACTGCGGGTGCCGGACGGGAGGCCCGCCCGGCTGGAATCAGGCCTGGCGGGCGCCGCTGCGGGAGTCTCTCGATTGGCTCGAGCTCCGCCTCTTGCCCCACCTCCGACGGGCGGAAGCGGCGATCTTCGCTGAGCCGGCGAAGGCCGTTCTGGACTACGTGGATCTGATTCTCGACCGGAGCGCCGACAACGTGGAACGTTTCGTCGGCGCTCACGCTCGGGCGCCGCTCACCGCCGAGGACAGGGTGACGGCGCTGAAGCTCCTCGAGCTCGAGCGTCAGCTCCAGCTCATGTATACGAGCTGCGGGTGGTTTTTCAGCGACGTTTCCGGAATCGAGACCATCCAGGTGCTTCGCTATTCGGGCCGCGCCGTGCAGCTCGCGAGAGACCTCTTCCCCGCCGAGACCGGGCCCCTGGAAAGGGAGTTTCTCGAGCTCCTCGGACGGGCGAAGAGCAACCGCCCCGAGATGGGGAGCGCCCGCGAGCTCTACGAGCGGAACGTGCAGCCGAACCAGGCGACGTTCGAGAGCCTCGCGGCCCACTACGCCATCAGCGGCCTCTTCGAGCCGTACCCCGCGAAGGCGCGCCTGTATTGCTACGATGTCGAGCGATCCGATTCCCTTTCGCGCCAGGCCGGCAAGACGCGTCTTCTGTGCGGGACCGCCCGCATCACCTCCAGGATCACGCGGGCGAGCTCGAGCCTCCTCTACGCCGTGCTGCACCTCGGAGGACATACGGTGACCGCGGGGGTCAAGCCCCAGGCCGACGGCACCTCCGCCCGCGACCTCGGTCGGGCGCTCGAGGAGCCTTTCGAGAAGGGCGACACCCAGAGGGTTTTGCGCCTCATCGATCGGGAGTTCGGACCGGAAACGTTCGATTTGAAGTCGCTCTTCGGCGACGAGCAGCGCCGCGCGGTTGCGAGCCTCCTCCGCAGCACGCTCCAGGAGGCCGAGGACGCTCTCGGCCGTCTCTACGAGCATCACGGCGCGACGATGCGCTTTCTCGCCGATCTCGGAGTGCCCCCGCCCCGGGCGCTCTCGGTCGCAGCCGAGGTGGTGATCAACTTGCATCTTCGGCGCGCGCTCGCGGCGGAGAACGTCGACGATAACGAGGTCGGAAACCTGATTCGCGACGCCGCGATGGAAGGCATCTCTCTCGACGGGCCCACGCTCGCGTTCACCGCGAGACGCAGCCTCGAGGAGCTCGCGCAGAGGTTCTTCGACGCGCCCGAGGACCTGGAGGCGCTCGCGCGTCTTCGCAAGAAAGTCCGCATCGCGAACTCGATGCCTTTCGAGGTCGAGCTCTGGAAGGTCCAGAACCTCTATTTCCACTCGATGAAGCGCCTTCTCGCGGGAGCGCACTCCCGCACCTGGCTCGATGAGTTCCTCGGCCTCGGAGACGATCTTTCCCTCCGGATCCCGGATCGTCCGTGAAGTCCCTCAGACGGCTCGCGGCCGCCCACGGCGTTCTCCCGAGCTATTACGGAGTCGACGGGCTTTCGCGGGCCCGGCCCGAAGCGCTTCTCGCGGTTCTGCGAGCTCTGGGCGCTCCCGTCGAGAGAATCGAGGACGCGGCCGGCGCCCTCCGGGAACGGCGGGAGGCCGCGGCCAGGCGTCTGGTTGCCCCGGTGGTCACGCTTTGGGACGACGCGCCGCATTCGGCGACGCTGACGCACTTCGGGGAGGAGAGCGGACGCGTCGGAGTGGAGCTCACGCTCGAGGACGGGAGCCGGCGCGTCGAGGATGCCGACCTCGTCGCTCTTCCCCTGCGGGCGACCGCCCGGGCTCGCCGCGGCCTCGTGCGCCGCGTGCTGTCTCTCCCTCGACTCCCGCCGGGCTACCACCGCCTCGCCGTGGCCCTGGGTGAGCGCCGTTCCGAGAGTACCATCGTGAGCGCCCCGCGCCTCTCCTACCGTGGGAGCGAAAGCGACGGCTCTCGCCATTGGGGTCTGTTCGCTCCGCTCTACGCTCTCCACTCGGCAGACTCGTTCGGCATCGGGGACTTCTCGGACCTCGAACGATTCGCGGACCTCGCATCTCGACACCGGGGGAGCTTCGCCGCGACCCTTCCCTTCCTCGCGTCCTTCCCCAACGAGCCGAGCCCGTACTCCCCTTTGAGCCGGAAGTTCTGGAACGAGCTCTTCGTCGACCCGAGGGGCGCTCCGGAGTGGAGCTCGCTTCGAGCCTTTACCTCGGGTTCGGATTTCCGCGACGCCGTCGAAAGACTCGAGCGGCAGACTCTCGTCGACTACCGGGAGGCCTATGCGCTGAAGCGGTCTCTCCTCGAATCGATGGCCCTCGAGGCGCTGCGCGTGCGTCCGGGATTTCTCGAGGAGCTTCTCCGGACACGGCCGGACGCCGTCGCCTACGCGCGGTTCCGCGCGGCGGAGGAACGGCGAGGACTCCCATGGCCGTCCTGGAGCGAGCCTCCGCCCAGGGAGGATCTGGCGGATCGCGCGTTCCTCTACCATTTGTACGCCCAGACGCTCGCGGAGGGGCAAATCGCGGACGTCGCCGCGGCGGCGGAAAAAAAGGGCGTCCGTTTCTACTTCGACATGCCAATTGGCGTTCACGCCTTCGGCTTCGATACCTGGTCGAGCCCGTCTCTCTTCGCGAAAGGCGCCGAAGTCGGAGCTCCGCCCGACGCCGTCTTCCCCGACGGCCAGAGCTGGGGATTTCCTCCGGTAGTTCCCGAACAGAGCAGGACCGAAGGGCACCTCTACTGGAGAGAGTGCCTGGCCCACGTCATGAGGCACGCCGGCCTTCTCCGGATCGATCACGTCATGGGGATGCATCGACTGTTCTGGATCCCTTCGGGCTTCGAGAAGCGGGACGGGGTATACGTGCGCTACCCGGCGGAGGAACTCCACGCCGTCGCCAGCGTCGAATCGCACCGCCATCGATCGGAGCTCGTGGGAGAGAACCTGGGGATCGTGCCGGAGGCAGTGAATCGCGCGCTCCATCGGCACCGCTGGCGGGAGATCTTCGTCCTCCAGTTCCGGCTGACGGCGAATCCGGAGAAGCCCGTCGACCCGGCACCTGCGAACGCCGTCGCCAGCTTCAATACCCACGACACCCCGACCTTCGCCGGCTTCCGCCTCGGACGCGATCTCGACGATCGAGTCGAGGCGGGATTCCTGGATCGCGAAGCTGCGCGGGAGCTCGCTCGCGCGCGCGCCGCGGCCGTCGCCGCGCTCGATGGCTACCTCGGCCTCTCCGGCGACGACCCCCGGGAAAGCTTCCTCCGCTGGCTCCGCCTACTTCTCGAGAGCGATGCCGATCTCGTCCTCGTCAACCTCGAGGACCTCTGGCTCGAAGAGGAGCCGCAGAACGTTCCCGGAAGAGTCGAGCGGCCCAACTGGCGCCGAAAGCTGCGATACCCTCTTTCGGACCTGCCCCCCGAAGTCGACGCGATACTCGCCGGTATCCACCGGCGCGCGTGATAGGATCCGGACCACCGGGAAATGGCTCAGGAACCGAAACGACGCAGCCGCTTCTTCCCCGGATTCTTCCTCGGATTGATCGTCGGCGCGATCGGCGTCGTCGTCGCCCCCAGCTGGTGGCAGAGCTTCCTTCCCGACGCTCTGTTCCCCGGGGGCTCGATGGAAAGCCTCGTCCTCGGAAAGTCACGCGAAGAGGGCCGCCTGCTCCTGAAGCTCGAGACCGAGGGCGGCGTCCTGCTCGCGACCTTCACCGAACGAGTGGAGGAGATCGACCTCCTGGTGGAAGAAGGCGACCGGGTGACTCTCCACGTTCCGCAGTACCAGCCGTTTCTCACCGATCCCAGGCTCGACCGCGTGGTGAAGCCGGAAGTCGTGAGCGAACCTCCCGAGACCACGACGACCACCACTGCCGAGCCCACGACGGAGCCCGCTACCACGACCGCCCCTAGCGAATGAAGAAGAACCTGTTCCTCGTTCTCTCTCTCTGCCTCGCCGTTGCCGCCTGCAAGCCCAAGACTCCCCCCGCGGACCTCGTGGTCCGGAACGGAAAGATCTACACGATGGACGATGCCCGCAGCTGGGCCGAGGCTCTCGCGATCGACGACGGCCGGATCGTTTTCGTCGGTCCTGACGAGGGCGTCGGCGCGTTCGTCGGTCCGGAGACGCGTTTCGTCGATCTCGAGGGACGGATGGCGCTCCCGGGCTTTCACGACTCCCACGTTCACCCGGTCTCGGGAGGCATCGAGCTCGGGCAGTGCAACCTCAACGGTCTTTCGACCCGCGAGGGGCTGTTCGCGGCAATCGAGGAATGCGCCGCCCGGACTCCCGACGAGGAGTGGGTCGTGGGAGGCGGATGGGACCTGCCTCTCTTTGCCGGCGCCAGCCCCGACCGGTTGGACCTCGACCGACTCTCCCCGGACCAGCCGGCGTACCTGAGCTCCGCCGACGGCCACTCCGCCTGGGTCAACTCACGCGCCCTCGACATCGCCGGGATCGACGCCATGACGCCGGACCCTCCGAACGGCCGAATCGAGCGCGATCGCTCGGGCGAGCCCACCGGCACTCTCCGCGAGTCCGCGTCCGCTCTGGTTTCGAAGCACCTTCCCGCGCTCGAGCCCGAGGACTATGCCGAAGGATTGAAGCGCGCGCTCCGGTTGGCGAACGGTTTCGGCATCACCTCGCTCATCGAGGCGAGCGCGCGAGAGCGGGTTCTGGACGCCTATGCGGCCCTCGCCCGCTCGGGAGAGCTGACCGCTCACGTTCGGGTCTCCTTGACGGTTGACGAGTCCAGGGACGAGACCCAGGTGGACGATCTCGTCCAGCTGAGGGCCCGCTACCAGGCGGAAGGAATCCGGGCCGACGCGGCGAAGATTTTCGCCGACGGGGTGATCGAATCCGGGACGGCGGCTCTCCTCGAGCCCTACATCGACGTTCCTTCGCGCGGCGAGCTCAACTTCCCTCTCGAAGTCCTCGATCGCATCGTCGCGCGGCTCGACAAGGAGGGTTTCCAGATCCACGTCCACGCCATCGGCGATCGCGCGATCCGCGCTTCGCTCGACGCCCTCGAGAAGGCTCGCGCGGCGAACGGCCCGCGCGATTCACGCCATCACATCTCTCACATCGAGCTCTTCCATCCGGACGACATCCCTCGCTTCCGGAGTCTCGGCGTGGTCGCGAACTTCCAGCCGCTATGGGCGTTCGCCGACACCTACATCACCGACCTCACGGAGCCGCAGCTCGGACCGGAGCGCTCCCGCTGGCTCTATCCCATCAAGAGCCTGAAGGATTCCGGGGCGAGTCTCGCCGCCGGCAGCGACTGGTCGGTCTCTTCGATGAATCCCCTGGATGCGATCCAGGTGGCGATGATCCGCCGGGACCTCACCGCGCCGGAAGGCCCATCGTGGATCCCGGAGGAGCGCGTCGATCTCGACACCATGCTCGCCGCCTACACCCGCGGCGGCGCCTACGTCCAGCACGAAGAGTCTTTGACCGGCTCGCTCGAGGTGGGAAAGCGAGCGGATGTCATCGTCCTCGAGAGGAATCTCTTCGAAGTTCCGGAGACCGAGATCCACCGCGTGAAGGTGCTTCTCACTCTGCTGGATGGGAAAGAGGTCTTCCGCGACCCGAGCTTCCGTCCCAGCCGCGCGTCGAATTGAGACAGGAAAATTGCAGGGGGATAAGGGATGGGAGGGGATTAGGGAGATAACGGAAGAAATCTTCTTATCTCCTCATCTCCTCCTGTCTCCACCTCCCCCTTCTTACTCTCCTCCCTTCCCCGGTGTGGGGGCGGGGAGCGTCCTGGTGACGAGGACGCGGTGGGGGAAGGGGATCTCGATGGACTCCCGGTCGAAGGCTTGCTTCACCTCCTCCGCCAGACTGTTCCGGAGATCGAGATAGTTCTCGGTGGCGGCCCAAACCGAGAACTGAAGGTTCACCGACGAGTCGGCGAAGGCCATGAAGATGATGATCGGACGCGGTTCGCGCAGAGCGAGCGGGTTGTTCTCCGCGACCTCCATCAACACCTCCCGCACCCGTCCGATCTTCGAGCCGTAGGCAACGCCCAACTGCATGTCGTAGCGCCGGATGGGATGGCGGGTCAGGTTCGTGATCTGCGCCTTCACCATGGTCTCGTTGGGAACCCGGACGTACAGGTTGTCGAACGTCCGAAGCTTCACCGAGAGCAGGTCGATGGAAAGCACCTCGCCGGTGGTTCCCGCGACCTCGATCACCTCGCCGACCACGAACGGGCCCTCGCTCATGAGAAACAGTCCGCTGATCAAGTTGGAAGCGGAAGTCTGCGCGGCGAAGCCCACCGCGACCGTCACCACCCCCGCGGCGCCGAGCAGCACTCCGAGATTCAGGCCCAGTTCGCGGAGCGCGCTGGCGAAGGCGAGCGCGAGAACCAGGTAGTAGGCCACCCTGCGCCCGAGGATGGCGAACTGTACCGAGGCCCTCTGGTCCAGAACCTTCCCGATGGCGGAGCGGAGGAGGTGAGCTGCGGCGACGCCGAGGATCAGGGTGGCGCCGGCGCGAACGACGCCGTAGAGCTGTTCGGTGGTGAGGTAATTCTCCATTGGGTTCTCCAGGCTCCGCGGTCAATCGAAGAGCGCGCTGAAGGCCCGCACCAGAATGCCCCCGGGATCGGAGGTCACGCGCGCGGGCGTGATTCTCTCCACGTCGCTCGGCTCCGGCGGCTGACCGATCTGGAGCCGGCCGATGGTGGCGCTCGAGGTTCGCTCGAGGACGACGGACTCCGTCCAGAGTCCTCCGTCCCGGGCGGCGTACAGGGACAGGTAAGGAACCGCGAGGTTCACCCGTTCCAGATGCAGGGCATCGCTGGCCGCGTTTCGAATCCGGAGCTCCGTCAGCGCGCGATGGGGGTGCCGCGGCACGGAAGCCCGCTCCAGACGCGCAGCGGTCTGGGTCGCGTAGCAGAGCTCCCCCTCCCGGGTGGAAGGGCCAATCCAGGTGTCGGAAGGCCGCTCGATCGGAGTTTCCATGAGCCCGACGCGGCTGGCGCCGACCTCGACCCGGATCCAGAGGGGCGTCGAGCAGAAGAGCGTGATGCTCTCTCCCGCGGTGACGTGGAACGGGTATTCCGGGTAGACCACCACCGCCCGGTCGGCCAGGGCCGGCCGGACCCAGACGGTCTCCGGTGTCTCGGCGAAGGCGTACCGGTTTCGAACCATCCCGGGCCCTTCGAGCGTCGCCGTCGTGGGACACTCGAAGAAGCGAGCGTCGCGCGGCTCGGCGTTCTGGAGGTAGTCGACGGAAAGCTCCTGCCGCCGTCGGGTCAGGCTCAATCTCATCGGTCCGACCTGCCAGAGCCCCCGCTCGTCCGACCCGAGCTCGAATCGACCCCACCACGGAAGCGCAGGTTTCTTATGATCGTCGTCCATGAAAGTGCTAAGATTCTAATGCCAGTAAGACCGTGACCCAAGAACGCACCGAAGACCCTCCGAGTCGTACAGGCAGCGTCCCAGCCCCTTCATCGGGACGCACCTGAGCCCGCCGTGCCCACGCTGGTCGTCGTCAACAATCCCAAGAGCTGGCCGTTCGCGATTCCCGGCGTCGAGGTCGTCGAGGCCCGCTCCTACCTGACGAAGCCGGAGTTCGGGGAGATGAAGGGGGTCAAGCTCTTCAACCTCTGCCGCTCCTACAGCTACCAGAGCATCGGCTACTACGTGACCCTCCTCGCGGCGGCGCGGGGACACCGGCCGCTTCCGAGCATCTCCACCTTCCAGGATCTCCGGTCGCCTTCGATGGCGCGGATGGTCTCCGAGGACCTCGACGGCCGGATCCAGAAGGGGCTATCGAGGATCCAGTCGGAGGAGTTCACTCTCAGCGTGTACTTCGGGCGGAACCTCTCCTCGCGCTACGACCCACTGAGCCGTGAGATCTTCAACCTGTTCCAGGCGCCGCTCCTGAGGGCCCGCTTCGTCCGCATGGGCAAGTGGCACCTGAAGCACATCGCGCCGATCAGCATGGACGAGGTTCCGGAATCCCACCGTGACTTCGTGCTCCAGGTGGCGCAGGAGTATTTTCTGGGAAAGGGCCCTCGGGTCCGGAAGCGCAAGCCGACGAAGTATGACATCGCCATCCTGTTCGACCCCGCCGAGTCCTTCCCGCCCTCGGACGAGGGCGCCATCCGGAAGTTCGTTCGCGCCGCGGAGGACCTCGGGCTCGGCGCCGACGTGATCGGGCCCGACGACTACGGGCACGTGGGAGAGTTCGACGGTCTGCTCATCCGGGAGACCACTCAGGTCAACCACCACACCTACCGCTTCGCCCGCCGCGCGGCTTTCGAGGGGCTGGTGGTCATCGACGACCCCGAATCGATCGTGAAGTGCACGAACAAGGTGTTCCTCGCGGAGCTCCTCCGCCGGCACGAAGTCCCGACGCCCCGGACCCGGGTCGTCCATCGGGACAACGCCGACACGATACCCGCGGAGCTCGGGCTCCCCCTGGTTCTGAAGAAGCCCGACAGCTCCTTCTCCCAGGGTGTCGTGAAGGTGGACACCGCCGAGGCCTTCGAAGCCGCCGTGTCGCGGTTCTTCGAGGAGTCGGACCTGGTGATCGCCCAGGAGTTCCTGCCGACGCCGTTCGACTGGCGAATCGGCGTAATCGACCGCCGACCTCTCTTCGCCTGCAAGTACTACATGGCATCCGACCACTGGCAGGTCTACAAGCACGACGACAACGGGGGCGGAAGCCGGTTCGGGAGGTCCGAGACCATCCCCGTCGAGCTCGCGCCTTCCAAGGTGCTGAAAGTGGCGCTCCGCGCCGCGAGCCTCATCGGGGAAGGGTTCTACGGCGTCGATCTCAAGGAAGTCGGAAACGACTGCGTGGTGATGGAAGTCAACGAGAACCCGAACGTCGAGACCGGCCTCGAGGACGGAGTCCTCAAGGACGAGCTCTACCGCCGGGTGATGTCGGTATTCCTCGAGCGGATCGAGAGACGGAAGGCGGAAGCGATCCGGTGAGTTCCCACGGCATGAATCGATGACTCTAGGCCTCTTCGAGGGGTACGGCATCGAGATCGAGTACATGCTGGTCTCGGTCGACGACCTCGCAATCGTGCCCGCTTCCGACCGGGTGCTCGAATCCCTCGCGGGAGAGGTGACGAACGAGGTCGAGGTCGATGCCGCCGCATGGTCGAACGAGCTCGTGCTCCACGTGATGGAGCTCAAGAACGTCGAACCGGTCGGCGCCATCGCCCCCCTGGGGGACGTTTTCTCCGGGCACGTCCGAAGGATGAACGCGCTCCTCGAGCCCATGGGCGCGATGCTGATGCCGGGCGCGATGCATCCCTTCATGCGTCCGCGCGACGAAACCCGCCTCTGGCCCCACGAAGGCCGGGAGATCTACGAAGCGTTTCATCGCCTGTTCGACTGCCGGCGGCATGGCTGGGCGAACCTCCAGAGCTCGCAGCTCAACGTGTCTTTCGGAAACGACGAGGAGTTCGGCAGGCTTCACGCCGCGACCCGCGTCGTTCTCCCGCTCCTCGCGGCCCTCGCCGCGAGCTCGCCCATCGTCGAGGGAGAGGTCACGCCCCTCGCGAGCGCGCGGCTCGAGGTCTATCGAACGAACGGAGAGAAGCTTCCGAGCGTCGCCGGCCGGGTCATTCCCGAGCCCGTCTTCACCCGAGAGGAGTACGAGCGGAGCATCTACGAGAAGATGTACCAGGAGCTGGCTCCGCACGATCCCGAGGGAACGCTCCGCCATCCGTGGCTGAACGCCCGAGGAGCGATACCCAAGTTCGACAAGGACGCTCTCGAGATTCGAGTCACGGACGCCCAGGAGTGCCCCGCGGCGGACGTCGCCATCGCCGCCGCCACCGCCGCGGTCCTGAAGGCGCTCGTTTCCGAGACCTTCTCGGAGCACGCACATCAGCGCTCCTGGGAGACGGAGCCTCTGGTCGAGATCTTCCTCGCCACCCTGCGGGACGCGGAACGGACCGTGCTCCGGAACCAGGACTACCTCAGCCTCTTCGGCTATCCGGACCGCAGCGGGACAGCGAACGAGTTATGGCTCTACCTCACCGAGACCCTCTCGGACGCCGAAGGACTGGACTCCCCCCACCTCCGGGTGATTCTGGAAGAAGGCCCCCTGGCGCGAAGGATCCTCCGCGCCGTCGGGACGAATCCCGGCCCGGAGGACATCGCGTTCGTCTACCGGGCGCTCTGCGAGAACCTCGAGGCGGGAGAATCGTTCGTAGGCTTGTGAGCTGGCAGGCTGCGGGAAAATGCATCAAAAGCCCGCGCGAGCGGAGCGTTCGCCTCCGCGCGGAGCGCTTCGGCGAAACCGCGCCGACGTTTTCGGCCGCGGGGTGGGACCCCGCGCCACGGATGCGCTCT
>DAISKN010000190.1:0-2880 GCA_036820975.1 Acidobacteriota bacterium
GGCGGCGTAGCCAAGTGGCTAAGGCGGAGGTCTGCAAAACCTCTATTCCCCGGTTCGAATCCGGGCGCCGCCTCCACCTTCACTGAAGCCACGAATCGCCGGAGCCGTGGCACGAGCAGGCGAGATCCTCCTCCTCTGCGGTAGACTGAGAGGGAGGTAGAGAGCGATGCACGTTACCGTTGAGCTTCCGGAAGACATCGCGAAGCGTCTCCAGGACGGATGGTCCGATCTATCCCGCGGTACGATCGAGGCCATCGCGGTAGAGGGCTATCGAGACGGCACGCTGAGCCGCGATCACGTGGGGAAGCTCCTCGGACTCTCTTTCTGGGAAACAGAGGCGTTCCTGAAGAACCGGCGGGCATACCTCGCCTACACGGAAGAGGACTTGGAACGCGACCGACAGGATCTTGAGCGCATTACGCGCGGATGATCGTCGTTTCGAACACCTCACCGCTCAACTACTTCGCCCTTATCGAGCTTCCGCACGTCCTCCCCGCGCTTTTTTCCGCGGTCCTTGCTCCGGGAGCGGTACTCCGGGAGCTCCGCTCGCCTGGAGCACCCGCACTGGTGACGGACTGGCTCGCGACGAGTCCGAACTGGCTTCAGTTCCGCGAGGTCGAGGAGATTCCTCCGGAACTTTCTCCGCTCGGTGCTGGCGAGCGGGAAGCGATCGCCCTCGCTCACTCCGCCGAGGCGAAGCTCGTGCTCCTGGACGAGCGAAGGGCTCGAGCCGTCGCGCACGGCCGCGGCCTGGCGATTTCCGGCACCTTGGGAGTGCTCGATCTTGCGGCCGAGCGGGGGCTGGTGCTGATGTCGGAGGCGTTGGACCGCCTTCAGCGAACGACGTTCCGGGCCCCAGCGCCACTGATGCGAAGGCTCCGGGAAAAGTATCCCCCTTAGGCTTCTTCCGACCCTCGGCCCATATCGGGCGTCCTAAAGGATGTCCTGGAGGTCGAAATCCAAGCCTTCGAGAACCTTTTCGCCGCTTCAATCGCTTAGGGTTCTCAAGACACTCTGGCGCCCGGCTCTTACGATAGACGTAGACCCGCTTCTCGATGGGATCGAGGAGCCAACCCAGGTGGGCTCCGTTGTCGATGTACTCCTCCATCTTCGCTTGGAGGCTCGAGAGGCTGTCTCGGGGAGAACGGAGCTCGGCGACGAATTCGGGACAGAGCGGAGCGAAGCGTTCCTGTTCCTCGTCGCTCAAGGCTTGCCAGACCTCGAGGCGGACCCATGCCCCATCAGGCGATCGCTTGGCGCCATTCGGAAGGGTGAAACCGGCGTTCGAATTGAAGGCGACGCCGCGGCCATCCGCATCCGCCCAATTCGCAAGACGCTGATTCAGCTTGTCTGTTGCGCCAGCCGGTCTTGGTGCCCGTCGGGCTCAGTACGACCAGCCCTCCGTCGGAAGTGAGCTCCATGCGCAGCTCCGGGTTGTCCTGACAGAGTCGATAGAACTGCTCGTCCGTGAGCCGGATGGAGCGAAAGTCGACGGCAAGCTGGTAATCGTTGACCGCGCCGATCGAAGAATTCGAGGCAGGCATCTCACTCTCCTATCGTTATCCTAGTCCCTTCTCAGGGCTAGGGCGAGTACCAGAGCTGTCAAACAGATCTGAGATCCTGCGTGGCGTGGCCGCCGGAGAGTGAAGTCCCCATCGAATCGGTCAGGCGCCACGAGGTCCGCATCCTCTCTTCCGAAAGCGGATGGCCACTACGCCTCGGGTCCTATCGCTCGCGTACAATGATGACGACCGCCGGGGTGGCGGAACGGTAGACGCGGGGGACTTAAAATCCCCTGTCTTCGGACGTCCGGGTTCGATTCCCGGCCCCGGTACCAGTTGAATCAAAAATAGATCTACTCAGGACGCGATCGGCGGGAACGGCGAAAAATGGCCTGACTGACTCCGAAAGAACTGTCAGCACCGCGCCGGACCAGGCGATGAGTGCGACCTTCAAATCCTCATCGGGCCGCATGGATACTCGGAAGGAGAGCGGTCGCTCCGAGACAGGCCAACACTACTTTCTCCTCGTCCTCGGAGGGGCGGGGATTGCGGCGTGCTAGCTCTAGGCACCCCGCTGCGATGAAAGCGCATCGCCCGAGAACTGAACATGGGCCTCTTGAGGCCGAACGCAGCCGACGGGCATGGTGACGCGACGACGCATTTATGGCCTGTTCAGTCCAGTGATGTAGATCTAAAGCAGCCAGCGTGAGGGTGAGGGAGACACCGCTCCTCGAACGTTCCTGTGTAAGAGAACGCTGAGCACCCTTCAGCACCGGTGACGAGCGCGCTGAAAGGTCGAGCGTCACCAGGCACAGTGGATGGGGCATCTCGCGCATTGCCTTCCGACGCCGTTTCTCGCAACTTATTGAGATAGGGCTCTTTGTCTCGCGCAGGCCAGGTTCTCATCCTGGCACCCCTCTTGCTCTCGAAGGTAGTTGAGCCTAAGGAGGTCGACACTATGACGTTCAAACAGGGCTTCAAGTACTTCGCGGTCGCTCTCGCCGGGGGCGGTATTGGCGCTCTCATGGGAGTTCTCTTCGCTCCGGCTTCGGGGCGCGAGACGAGAAGAATGCTCTCCCGCAGGATGGACGAGACCAGGGAAGACCTCGTCAAGGGCGGCGAGCGCCTGGTGGGTCAGATCGTCGAGCGGGCGGAAGAACGGATCAAGGACGTCGGGCGCAGGATTGCCTGACCCGAGAACGCTCGCAGGATCGGCGGAAGACGATGGGGCCGGTTCCTTCCGGCCCCACCGCCCGCGGTCAGTTCGTAGCGAAGCAGTAGAACAGGCCGTCGCCGCCGGTGCCTCTCAGGTTCTCCTGGCTGCAGCCTCTGCTTCCGTGCGCTGAGTTCCAGCTCGTCGGGTTGTCGCCGCCGCCGA
>DAISKN010000190.1:2980-10558 GCA_036820975.1 Acidobacteriota bacterium
CAGCCTCTGCTTCCGTGCGCTGAGTTCCAGCTCGTCGGGTTGTCGCCGCCGCCGATGCGGTCGTGGTGGCCGACCATAGCGCTTCCTTCCCCGCTCGAGGTCCAGTTGGCGCAGGTGTGCTCCGAGGCGGTGCCGTCTCCATTCGAGCCCGTGAGAATGTCGTGGCGGTTCGGGGTGTCGCCGCGGCCGTTCACCACCTCGCCCTTCTCGTTGATCGACGTTTGCTTCGTGAGGTTGTTCTTGTCGCTGTGCAGGTCGGCGACGTTCTGGGCGACGACGACGCCTTTCGAGTTGTGCCAGGGTCCCTGGCCGATGCGGTCCTTGGCGTTGACAGCGGCCGTTCCACCCGTAGCGCTGGTGCTCAGATACGCTCGCCAGGTGCCGCTCCCACGGCCGACGGATTGCGCCAGCTTCTGGCAGTGCGCGTCCGCGCCCGCGAGCCCGCCCAGGTTCGCGCCGTTTCCCGGCCCCGAGCTCGTGATGAAGAAGCTCATGTTGTCGGCGGCGTTCTGAGCGAGGATCGGGTAGGCGGCCAGTATCGTGGTTGCCAAAGCCGCTGCCAGGAATCGCGCGAATCTCATCGGGTTTCTCCTTTGCTGGTTACCTTGACGGCGACGTGGGCGTTGGTCCAGCAGCACTGGAAACCGGCCCCGCCTTCTCCGGAAACGTCGTTTGCCTGCAGCCGAAGTATATAGTCGCCGGGGGTATCGAACGTCGCCGTCGTCGTCGCTTTTCCGTCCGCGGGGTCGACGTCTGGATTGGCCTTCTCGAAGGTGACTGCGCCGGGTCCGCGGTACTTGCTCCACTTCACGGTCAACTGCGGACCCTTGTGGTCGGTCCGGTCGGGGTCGATGACGGCGTCGTCCGTCGCCCAGGCGATGAGGGTCACGGGCTCGGAAACCGTCGCCTCGAAGGTGGCGCTGATTCCCAGGGGAGGTCCCTGCTGCGCCGGACCGTCCGGAGCGAACCGTAAAACAGGCGGCGTGTTTCCCTGCGCCGCGTCCTTGTACGGCTCGACCTCCCACAAGGGGTCGAGGCCCATGGGAATCCGGGTCTCCTTCCCGTGAGCCGACACGACCCACGTGAGTTTCCTGCCCGGAAAGTCCGCGGGAACCTGGATGGTGAAGACGCCCCACTGCCGCCTCGGGAGAAAGTGCGTCGGCTGGCCGCGGTCGGGCTCGCCGGGCTCGATGTGGTTCTCGGGGCCGATCGGGATCTCCGGAGTCTCCTTCAGATTTCGATTGAAGTAGCCGACGAGGAGGCTGTAGGTCCCGTCCGGGTTCTTGAACCAGCCCTCATAGGCCGCGGTCACGCTCTGGCCCGAGTCGCGCGCGGGCTCGAGAGGCAGCTGCAGGAACGCCCAGCAAACGAGAAAGGCGGCGGACCCCATCACGGAAGCTGGTCGGTCGAGGGCAGTTCCTTTTTCGCTTTCCTCGCCTCGACCGCCGCCTGGTAGTCCGCGTCATCCATATAAGTAATGTTGACCCAGGCGTGAGCCATCTCGTCGACCGTGCGATCGCCCCAGCCCACCCACTGGGTGGGATCGGGGTTGTACCTGTTGGCGGTGGTGTTGTCGTGCCACGAGGTGAACCGGAGCATCGTGCCTTTGGGGAAGAGCGGCGCCGCATCCTCGGCGTAGACGTAGTTCACGTGCCAGTTGAACTCGAAGTTGTCGACGAAGCTCAAGAGCTCGGTCTTGCCGTCGGGGAGGATCGCCTCCATCGACATCGCCTTTCCCCGAAGGTGCATGTGCGGCTGAAAGTTCTCCACCCGGCCCGCCTTCTTCATCACGTGGAATCCCTGGTGCACGGTGACCGTGTTCGGAGGAATGTCGAGCCCCCGCGGTCCGCCCTGGATCGCGTGGAAGATTCCCAGAACCTGCCGGTGCTTCGGCTCCTCGCCCTTGGGATACAGGTAAACCGCGAGCTCGGCCGAGGTCTCGATGTCCTCGCCCACCGAGTGATAGTGGATGTCCCAGATGATCCTGGAGCCGGGAAGCAGAAGCTTTCCGCTCCCGGGGCGCATGATCTCGCCCTGCTTTCCCACCGCCCATTCCATGAAGAGGCCGGCTCCGATGGCCGCCTCCTCATCCGCGTTCGTTTGATCCTCGTCCGGCTCTTCCTGCTCGAGCCTCGCGAGCGCGTGATGGATCACCTTCCGCCCTTCGATGGTGCTCGGGCGAATCTCGATGGCCCGCACCCAGCGGGGCTCGGTCAGGCCCGTCTCGACCACCGGCTTGTACCACGCGTCCTGGGCCTGCGCCGGAACCTTGTAGGACGGCGATTTGAGGATCAAGTCGGGCTCGCCGAACTTCTCGGCGAAGCTCCATACCTGCTCTTCGGGCCACTCGAGAGGCGCCGGCATGTCGCCCGGGTCGCCCTTGGGGGCGCCATCGTCCACCCAGCGCACGATGGTCGCGATCTGCTCGTTCGTCAGCGACCGGTCGTTCTCGAACTCGTGGATGCCGACGGTCTTGTCGATGTGCCAGGGCGGCATACGCCGGGCCGAGACCTCGTCCTTGATCGACATCGCCCATGGCCGCGTCTCTTCGTAGGTCACGAGAGACATGGGCGCCATGGAGCCTTCGCGGTGGCAGGCCTCGCACTTCTGCTGGAGGATGCGGGCGACGTCCTTGGTGAACGTCACCGGGGTGTCGGAGGCCGGCCGCGCCGTAGCGCTCAGCGCGAAGGGCGCCTGGGCAAGAACCATCGCGGCCAGAAGCGTGAGTCTTCGTCGGGACTCTGACTGGTACATGGCGAGCTCCCTCCCGAATCCGATAGGAAACGATAGCCGATGCGAATGGCCAAAAACAAGCGGTCGAGGCGAGCCCTTCACGCCCTGAGCGCCATCGACGTCAGGAGCCTCCCGAGGGTCTCGAAGTCGACGGGCTTCACCAGGTGATCGTCGAACCCCGCCTCCCGGGAACGAAGCTTGTCGGCATCGCGGCCGTAGCCGGTCAAGGAAACGAGGAGCGCTTTCGAGCCCCGCGCTCGCAGCCGACGCGCGACCTCGTAGCCGTCCATGCCCGGAAGTCCGATGTCCAGGAGCACGACCGCGGGCCGAAACCTCTCGACCGCCTCGATGGCGTTCCGCCCATCGGCGACGACCTCGACCTCGTGCCCGAGGAGCTCGAGGAGGAGGGCGAGACTTCGGGCGGAGTCCGCATGATCCTCCACCACGAGCACTCGCAGCGTCGCGCCCTTCGCCGGCTCTCTCTTCGGGCGGGTTCCTTCGTTTCGGTCGGCGACGGCGGCGAGCGGCAAACGCACCACGAACTCGCTTCCGCGGCCTTCGCCTGGACTCGAGGCCCGGACGCTTCCCCGGTGCATCTCCACCAGACGCCGCACCAGGGTGAGGCCGACCCCGAGGCCGCCTTCCGAGCGGGCGAGGGAACGGTCGGCCTGGGTAAACAGATCGAAGATCCGCGGCAGGAATTCCGGAGCCATCCCACGGCCGTTGTCCCGCAGACGAACCACCGCACTGTCTCCTTCGCGCTCGGCTTCGAGCTCGATACGGCCCCCCGGATCCGTGTACTTCGCGGCGTTGTTCAGGAGGTTCACGAATACCTGGTCCAGGCGCGTCACGTCGGCCAGGATCGGGAGGGGCTCCTCGGGAAGGGAAAGCGACAACGTATGCTCGCGGGAGTCGAGGACCGGCCGGCTCGCCTCGACCGCGCGCTCGAGTATCGTGCGGAGGGCGGTCGGCTCCAGACGGAGCTCGATGCGTCCGCTCGTGATCCGGGAGACGTCGAGCAGGTCGTCGACGAGGCGCGTCAGGTGGTGGAGCTGCCGGCCCATGAGCTCGAGCACCGTCTTCAGCGTCTTCTCGCTCGCGTCCTGCTGCAGGATCTCGAGCCCGTTCCGAATGGGAGCCAGAGGGTTTCGGAGCTCGTGGCTCAGAAGGCTCAGGAACTCGTCCTTCCTTCGGCTCGCTTCGTCGGCCGCGGCCCGGAGCTCCTTCTCCCGCTCCAGAAGGCCCCGCCGCTCTTCGTCCGCCTGCATCCTCTCGGTGATGTCCCGGGAGATGCCGATGAGACCGATGATCCTTCCCTCGTCGTCGCGATAGGGGCCCTTGGTCGAGAGATAGATCCGGGTCACGCCCGCGGCAGTGCCCGTTTCTTCGTGCGTCGACGTATTCCCGTCGATCATGATCGAGCGATCGCGCGCCATGATCCCGGCGGCACTCTCGGCCGCGAACAGATCCCGATCGTCCTTGCCCACGACCTCCTCGACCGATTTCCCCAGGAGTCGGGCTCCGGCGGGGTTGATCATCAGATAGCGGCCGCCGAGGTCCTTGACGAAGATCGCGTCGGTGGTGCCCTCGGTGATCGCCCGAAGGACGCTGTGGCCCTCGCGGACCTGGTTCAGGGCGGCGTCACGCTCGGCGGTCGCGCTCGCGAGGGTGAGGCCGGTGAGCGCGACCACCCCGAGGAACGTCTGCAGGAGGAAGAGGCCCTCGTTCTCGGACGCGGAGGCGAACGGACCGAAGCCGTGAAGCGTGCCCCAGATCGCGACGACGGAAACGAAGAAGACGGCGAGCGTGCTCCCGAGCTGCTGGAAACGAAACGCCGTCCAGATGATGAACGGGAACACGAGATAGGTGAGGGTCCGTTCCTCGAGCGATGAGCGCCAGCCGGCGAACACCATGAGGCAGATCACGCCGAGCCCGATGGCTACGGCGACGGCTTCGAGGACGCGTCGCGGCCGGATGCGCGGCCTCGACCAATGGGTCCAGGCGAGGAGCGGCGGAGCTACGATGAGAATCCCAATGGCGTCGCCCATCCACCAAACGCGCCAGAGGAGAGCGGCGCGCGACCAGGGCTCGACGCCGCCGAGGCAGAGACTGGCGACTCCCAGGGTCGCGGCGACGATGGGGCTCAGAATCACGGCGACGGCGACGAGGCCGAGCACGTCGTTCAGCTTCTCCATCCGCGGGTCGAATCCGGCCCGGACGAGAAACCACGCGCCGAAGAGTCCTTCCATGGTGTTGCCGATCGCGATGCCGAGCGCCGTTGGAAGGGGCTCGTTGGCGGTGGCGTTGGCGAGGAAGGCCCCGAGCGCGACACCGGGCCAGGCGCCGAACCCCAACCGCAGAAGACAGGCGAGAGCGATTCCCGAAGGCGGCCAGACCAGCGTTACCTGATCCGTCTCGTAGGCCATGGACAGGCCGACCTTGGCCGCGGCGAAGTACGCCGCGGCCACGGCGAGTGTCAGCGCGGCTTTTCTCACGCGAGGACGCCTCGATGGGGGTGCCCCCCGATCCATTTCCTAGCTCCCCGGCACGGCCTCCATCAGAAGCGCGAGAGCTCTCGACAGAGCCTCTTCTCCCGGAGACGCGCCCTTGTAGTGCCCCAGGCGCACCACCACGAGGTCGCGCGAAGGAATCATGATGGTGTACTGCCCGCCCGCGCCCGCCATGTAGTACGCCTCCTTGGGAATCGGGAACGTCCCCGTTCCGTTGATCCAGAAGAACCCGCCGTAGACCGGCCTTCCGTCGTCGGCCCATGCGGGCGCCACGGTGCTCACGAAGTCCCGGTAGCCCTCGGGAAGAATCCGCTCGCCGTTCCAGACGCCGTCCTGGAGGTAGAGGTTTCCGAGCCGCGCCCAGTCTCTGCCCGAGCCGAGCTCGTAGCCCTGGAGGAGGAAGTTTCCGTAGGGGTCGGCCTCGACGACCATGTTGCGGATTCCGATCTTGTCGAAGAGCGCGCGCCGGGGGAAAGTCGCGTACTCCTCACCTCTTCCTTCGACCGCGAGCCGCACGAGGTAGTTGATGAGCACGGGGTCGCAGTTGCGGTAGCGGCCCACTTTCCCCGGAGGCCACTCCTGGGGCCGGGTCGCGGCCCAGGAGAACGAGTTGGCGCCGCCGGTGTAGAGGTAGAGGTGGTCGAGATAGCCGAGGGAGGGATCGAGTCCCGGCTCCCCCGGCGCCCGGCACCTCAAGCCGCTCGACATGTGAAGGATGTCGGAGATGCGAATCTGGGCTCGGGGGTCTCCCTCCTCCTGCCACTCGGGCACGGGAGCGGGCTGGTCGAGCTGATACACCCCCTGCTGGATCAGGATGCCCATGAGAGTCGCGGTGAGGCTCTTTCCCATCGACCAGCTCTCGAGCGAGGTGTGCATGTCGATGCCGTCCGCGTACTTCTCTCCGATGATTCGGCCCTTCCAGGTGACGACGAAAGCCGCCGTCATCCCTTCCGGCGGATCGAAGGCGGCGTCGAGCGCGGCCGCCACTTTCGCACCGTCGACCTCCTGCGGAAGCGGCTCTTCGGGGAGGACGTCGCCCATGGGCCAGGGCGTCGTCGCGGCGTCGGGGAGACTCGACGTGAGCTTCACCGGCGTGTAGTGGACGGAGTCCTCGCCCTTCGCAAAGGCGACGCAGCCCTGGTCTCCGAGGTACTTGGCGGTGCGGACGACACCGGTATCGAGCTTCAAGTGCACCGCTTTGTTCTCGCGATCGACGGTCTTCTCGACCACGTGCCTGCGATATTCATAGGGACCGGTGAAGTAGCCCACGTTCTCCGCGGCGAAGTCGGGATCGAGGCCGGTGATGAAGACCGCCGAGCAGAGAGTCTTGGCGAAGCCCGCGGTATGGTGCTCGAGCGCGTCTCCCGGAGGCGGCACGTACTCCGTTTTGATCTCCAGCTCCTTCGCGCGGGCGATGAGCGCTTCGTCCGAGCCGGGCGACGCCGAGTCGGAAGACACCGGCTCGACGGGCGCGGCGCCGCCGCAGGCGACGAAAGTCGCGAGACAAAGGAGGGCCACGATCCAGGAGAAAGTTTCGCGCTTCATAACGACCTCCGCGCGGGATTCTATAGACTATGATCCCGCGATGCGAATTCCGGGCGCGCTCGCTCTACTCCTGATTGCCGCGGCGAGCTCCGCCGCGAGCGACAACGTCATCCTCATCACCCTCGACGGCGTTCGAATCCAGGAGCTGTTCTCGGGATTCGACCCGGAGCTTCTCGACCGCGCGGACGATTCCGGGATCTACGACCCCGAGGTGACGCGCGGGCGCTACTGGCGGGAGAGTCCGGAGGAGCGGCGCGAGGCGCTGATGCCTTTCTTCTGGAAGACGCTCGCGCCCATGGGGGTGGTGCTGGGAAACAAGGCGAAGGGAAGCCGCGTCACCGTTCGCAATCAGCACTGGTTCTCGTATCCCGGCTACAGCGAGATCCTGACCGGCCGGCCCCAGCCCGACGTCGAGAGCAACGACATCGTCCGCTACCCGCACGTCACCGTCCTCGAGCACGCGCGGCGGAAGCTCGGGCTCGAGACGAAGGAGGTCGTCCAGATCGGCTCGTGGGACGGGTTCGAGGTCGCGGCGGCGAGCCGCGACGACGCGTTCTTCATGAGCGGCGCCTACGATTTCGTGAGCCCGGAGCTGGCGACGCCGGAGATGGATCGAATCGCGGGACTGCGGAGGCGCGTCATGCAGCTCTGGGAGGAGAGCAGCAACGACGTCCTCACCTTCGAGCTCGCCCGCGCGGATCTGAGGGAGCACCGCCCGCGGGTGATGTGGCTCGGGCTCGGCCAGTCCGACGACTGGGCCCACGCCCGAAGGTACGATCGGCTCCTCGAC
>DAISKN010000191.1:0-10383 GCA_036820975.1 Acidobacteriota bacterium
GTGACCCATGCTGCCCACCGACCGCCAGTACAGGTTGCCGAAGTAGACGATGAGCTCCACCGCGTCGAGGGCGCTCCTCCCGCGCCAGGGAGCGCCGGCGCTATGGGCCGCTTCGCCGCGGAAGACGTACTCCACCGAGACGAGCCCGCTTCCCCACGACTGGCCCCAGGAGACGTTCAGGTCGCTTCCCACGTGGGTGAAGAAGACCATGTCGACGTCCTTGAAGAGGCCGGCACGAACGAGAAAGGCCTTGCTGGCGAGCTGCTCTTCGGCGACCCCGGGCCAGAGCATGAGCGTCCCCGGGATTCTTTCGCGCTCGAGGATCTCCTTGAGAACCAGCGCCGCCGCCACGTTCACCGCCTGGCCCGAGTTGTGGCCTTCGCCGTGTCCGGGAGCGCCTTCGACGATGGGGTCGTGGTAGGCGACACCGGGTTTCTGCGAGGCCTTGGGGATCCCGTCGATGTCGCTCCCGAAGGAGATGACCGGCTTTCCCGAGCCCCACCGGGCCACCCACGCCGTGGGAATCCCCGCGACGCCGCGCTCCACGGAGAACCCGTTCTCTTCGAGGATACCGGTCACGTAGCGCGACGTCTCGATCTCCTGGAAGCCGAGCTCACCGAAGCTGAAGATGCTGTCGACCATGACCTGAGTGAGCTTCCCCCGGCTTTCCACCTTTTCCAGGGCTTCGCGCTTGAGCCTTTCGAGACGCTCGTCGCCCTGAGTGAGGGACGAGGACGCGAGAATCAGACAAGAGACGAACGAGAGCCGGCGGCAATGCATATCACTCCTCCGTGGACGATTGGCCAAGTACGAGCTAACGGCGCGTCATCAGCCCGACGTAAAGGTCGTAGAAGCGCGCGAGGTCGACGTCGATGTGGACGATCGCCTTCCCCACTCCCGGCCGCTCGTTTTGTCCGAGCTCCCAGGCGAGGGTGTAACCATACTGGATGCCGTGGTCGATGTCGACGTCGATGTTACATCTCCCGTGCTTCAGTGATCACAGAGGGGTCGAGGACGCTCGCGGCGCTGAGCTCGTCCCACATGAAGACCTCCGGCACCCAGTCGGGATTCGAGGTATCGCGCGCCACGGCGTGAAATTCGTCGATGTAGCGCGCGAGAGGCGTCGCCGCCCGCGAGATTCGAGCCACGATCTCGTCGCAGATCGCGCCATAGGTCCCGAGTCCTTCGCCTTGCGGCGGTGGTCGAGGATGTCGATGTGATCGTCCCGGGGATCGCCCTTGGCGTAATACACCTGAACGTTGCAGACGCCCTTCTCGATCAGCGGTCGATCGCATCCCGTCAACGAGGCGAGAACCACTCGGAGCAGGATGGATTCCCCGCGCGATCGGTCGCGCAGACCCGGTACCTCGAAGGACGCTCCTGGAGCCGCGCGCGGAAGAGGTTCTCTCCATACCAGATCATCGGAGCTTTCGATTCCCCTCGATCGGTCTCGAAGACCACGACGACTTCCCGCCAGTCTTCCGGCCGGTTCGGGGTCTTGAAGTCGTGCACCCGAGCCTGGATCCGGAGGGGCTCCGCCCCCTCGCCCACCATGGCCACCGCGGGGCGGGTGGTGTCCGGTGGAAGCCCAACTCCGAAGTAGACCTTCTCGGAAACGGCGGTCTCGTGCTCGCCCTGCCCCTGGACCACGTCGAGCCGCGAATCCCCGTCGAGATCGGCGACGGCGATCGCGAGCGTCCCCGGCGTCGGTTCGCCGTCGAAGACGCCGGTCGAGACCCTGAACCGGCCTTTCCCGTCGTTCTCGAGAAGCCGATCCGGTCCGGTGAGCGAGCCCAGCAGGAAGTCGGCGTCTCCATCGGAGTCGGCGTCGAGAAAGGCGACCATATTGTCGTCCTCCCCGATGTTGTGGGAGTCGGGCCAGAGCTCGGAAGTGCGATCGCGAAAGCTTCCCTTTCCGTCGTTCACGAAGAGATGCTCGCGCCGAAAGAAGCTCTCGCCGCCGACGATCTCGCCGTCGTTCACGGTGACGAGATCGAGGAACCCGTCGCCGTTCACGTCCATCGTCTCGAAGCTGTAGTTGTTGGTGTACTGGGGAATCGCCCGGAAGTCCTCTTCGAAGCGGCCGGAACCGTCGTTCCTGAAGAGAGTGCCGCCGCCGCAGCGCTTGCAGGAGACGGCGACGTCGAGATCGTAGTCGTTGTCGACGTCCACGAGGTTCAGATCCCAGGAGAAGCGAACGAGAGTCTCCGGCATCCTCTCCGCCGTCCCGTCGACGAACCGCCCGCTTCCGTCGTTGAGCCAGAGGCGCGTCCGCCCCCCGACGTTCGTCATGTTGTGCCCCGGCCCCCAGTCGGCGAGGACGACATCGAGGTCCAAATCGCCATCGACGTCGCCGATCTCGAGGTCGCCAACGCTGAGGCGCTCCTGCGGAAGGTGCGTCTTCGTGACCTCGCGGAATCGGCCGCCGCCATCTCCAAGGTACAACCGGCTCTGAGTCTGGAAGGTGGTGCCGACGAAGATGTCGGCGTAGCCGTCGCCGTCGACGTCTCTCACCTGGATGACCCTCGCCAGATCGCCCGTCGGGCCGAAGAGCGCTTCCGTGGCTTCCTCGAAGCGCAGCTCACCGTTCTCGACCCGGTTGAGGAAGACCCGGTTGGGCTCGGGCGTGCCTGGGTCGGAGTAGTTGCCTCCGTTGGCGAAAAGAAGGTCCACCCGTCCGTCTCCGTCGATATCGGCGAGTGCCACCCGATTCGTCCACTCCGCGGTCGCGGGGAGAACGGAGGAAGTGACATCGTGCCACAGCACCTCGGGAGCGGCCGAAATGAGAGCGAGGAAGGTAACGGTTCGCATCGAAGGTCACCGGGGGAACGCGAGCTTCAACCGCGCCGAGATCAGCCGCGGATGACCGAAATGCTTGCCGCTGAAGGGATTCGAGAAGTTGTAGGCGGCGTGGACGCGGAGGAGATAACGACCGTAGGACAGGTTATGAAAGTGGAATCTCCCGGCGTCGTCGCTCTCGATGCCTGGCTCCCGATCGCCCTCGACGAGGATGGCTAGAGCCCCCGGGATCGCGCCGAGCTGGATCTGAAGCGCCGCCAGAAGGAGAAGACTCATCGGTCCTGCCGCGCGGGTGCCGGCCACCTGACCAGGAGGAGGAAGACGAATACGGAACGGGATTTCCGTGCGCTCATGGCTTTTGCACGTACCCCAGGGCTTTCAGTCGATCGCGAAGCTCGTCCTCCATCGGTACCACCTCCCGCGCGAGGGCTCCCCGCGCTTCGTTCCTGACCCGATGCTCCTGAAGATACGCCTTCATCCGCGCCACGGAAGTTTCCTCCTCCCGAGCGAGATTGCGGCACTCTCCCGGATCGGCGGCCACGTCGTAGAGCTCGAGCTCGCCCCGCTCCTCGTCCCATATCAGCTTGTGCCCGGCGGTGCGCACTCCGGTGACCCGGGGTCGCTCGTTCACGGCCCCCGCGAAAACCGCGACGTTCCCGGCATCCTTCCCCCCTCGGAGAAGGGCGGAGAAGTCGCGCCCCAGGATCGTCGGAGATGCTTCGACTCCGGCGAGGGTCGAGAGCGTCGGGAAAAGATCGACGAGGCTCACGAGAGCGGTGATTCTCCGGCCGGCGTGCTCGGCGAGCGGCTTCCGTATCATCAAAGGCACGTGGAGCTGGTGGTCGTACAGGTTGTTTCCGTGGTTCCAACCCCCGTGCTCCATCAGCTCCTCGCCGTGATCCGACGTGACGACGACGAAAGCGCGGTCGAGGACGCCGCTCGCGCGGAGCTCGTCGAGGAAGGGACCGATGCCGCGATCGAAGGCGTGAACGCCGGCGCCGTACTTGGCCCGCCAGGAGCTCAGGCGATAGCGCTCTTCCTCCAACGCCCACTCGGTCTGCCGCAGGTACTCGGGAATCCGAACGTACTCCTCCTCGGTGAGCATCCGCGTCTCGCTCTCGTCGACCTGGCGCAGGACGGTCTCGAAGTCTCGCAGCGGCGCCGAGTAAGGTCCATGGACGTCCATGACGTGCAGGTAGAGAAAGAAGGGCGCCTCGCGATCAGTGGCGTTCTCCGCGAGCCAAAGTCGGGCCGAAGCGAGAAGCTCCGGGGTCTTCGTCTTCCTCTCGAAGACGTCGAATCCTTGAGAGAACCCGTAGCGTGGCGAGATGAATGGGTTCGCGACGAACGCCGCCGTACGGTAGCCGGCGCCATGGAATCGCTCGGCAATCGTCTCGGCCTCTTCGGGCAGCACCTCCACCAGAGCACCCTCGCCGGACCAGGTCGGCTCCCCCATGCCCGTCACCCCGTGTACGGCCGGAGGGAGGGAGGTGAAGAGAGTGGCGATGGACGGCTTCGTCCAGGGCGCGTTCGCGAAGCAGCTCTCGAAGAGCAGGGATTCAGCGGCCAGACGGTCCAGGTTCGGCGAAATGTCCCCCTCGAAACCGTAGGCGCCCAGATAGTCCGCTCGAAGCGTATCCACGAGGAGCACGATGAAGGAAGGACGCTCGTTCGTACCGAGCGGTTCCGTCCGGCGCGATCGAATCCGGGGATCACCCCAGGCCGGGCGAACGCGAGAGAGCCACGGCACGGGGGAAGGCCCAGTGGACGGCTCGGTCGAAAACGTCAAGTTCACGGATTTACCGCCCCAGGCGCCGAGATCGACCCGGGCGTCCAGCCACTTGTTCTCGTCTCCCGCGCGCACTTCCCGCCGATAGACCTCGACGTCTCTTCCGTCGACCGAGAGCTCGACGCGAAAATCCACGCGCGCCCGGGGGACGCGGCGTTCCGTCAGCAAGGCGGCGGAGAACAAAAGCTCCGCGTTCCGCGGAAGCTCCGTCGGAAACGAGAGCTCCGAGGGAATCGGAGCCGCGACCGCCCGCCGGGTTTCCCCGCGGAGAACGATGCTCTCCCCCGAGGACTCGACGAGCGCGGTCTCGCGTCTACACGAAGACGCGAGCAGGAACGAGACCAGGAAGACGCTCCACCTCATCGGGTTCTCTCGCCGCGAGTTTACCATTCTGCTAACCTACGGCTTCCTTGAAGGAGATCCTCGCGGCGGCCGTCCTCGCTCTCTCCGCGCCTGCCTACTTTCTCGCGGTTCAGGCGAGCCCGGCGCAGCGCTTCGGCATCGGACGCTGGGACGGCGCCTGGCTCGCCGGCGAGGAAGACTTCCATCCGCCCTCGCGCATGGAGGGACCCTTCCGGAATCCCGACGGCACCGTCGAGGTGAAGAAGTTCGTGGGAAGGCTCACGAAGAAGCGGGCCCGCCTCGAGGTTCCCTACCACGCGCTCCGGAGCCCAATCGAGATCCGCGTGCGCTGCCATCGATTCGGCCTCGAAGGGACGGTGTCCCTCTCCGTCAACGGCGAGCCCATCGACGACTTCGTCTTCGTCGAGTCCTCGTACCCCTGGGGCGGCATCGTGGCGGTGATCCCCCAGACGGTCGCCGAGCGCGGGCCGCTCTCGATCGAGCTCGTGACCGAAGGCGGGAAGGCGCCGCCTTCTCACTTACCAGGCGACCTGGGGGTCGGGCTGGACTTCGTCGAGGTCAAGCCGCTCTCCGGGGGAGCGCTCCTGATCCCGGCGGCGAGACAATGGGCCGGGTGGTTTCTCTTCCTGCTTTCTGGATTCGCCTTTCTCCGATTCCTCGGGTGGGGGCCGCGGGCGACCGCCGGCGGCGTTTTCACCCTCGCCGTGATTCTGACGGCGATGACAGCGGTGGTTCCCACGATCGTGGCGAGATCGCTCGCCGTCGGCTGGCTGGTATTTCCCGCTTCCATGCTCCTGCTATGGAGCGCGGAGCTCGCCGACAGGCTTTCGATCCGCCGCGAGATGAAGCAACAGGAACACGAATAGCGCCGCCACGGAGTGCCAGCGATCGAGTCCGAGATCACGGACTGCCTGGGCGTACGAGGCCATCGACGGCAACATCCCGACGTTGGCCTGCGATGAGGCGAGATAGATCGTGCTGACTCCCGCGTACCACCAGACGGGCCAGCGCCGCCAGTAGACGGCGCAGGCCGCCATCGGAATCGTCAGGTACTGGTCGGCGATGGCGCTCGAGAAGGCGACCACGGCGACGAGGTAGACCAGAAGCCGCTCGGTATGGCTTCGGCTCCGGACGGCGAATCCGGTCAGCATCATCGCGGCGAGCCACACGAGCTTGAATCCCGAGAACACCGGGACCCAGGCGAAAGCGAGCTCGATCGCCTTCAAAGGAACGAACGCGCCCACGAGATGAGGGAAGAATCCGTCGAGATGGAACGAGTCGTACATCAGGACGTGCTCGACGACCCCCTCGAGGCCGCGCTCGTCGCGAACGAACGGAAGAAAGCTCGCGCCGAAGACGGCGAACGGCAGGAGAGAAAGCGAGCGCTGCCGCCGACTCGCTCCGGGTGCGAACAGGAACCAGAGCGGAAGAAAGATCAGGATGTGCTTGACGACGAGGGAGACGCCGAGAAGGCTCATCGCCGCGCCGTATCGAGCGAGGCCGGGCGCTTCCTTTCCCTCGAGCGACAGACAGGCGGCGAGAGCGAGCAGAATCGCCAGGTTCTCGAACTGGGTATGGAAGCCGGTAATGAGAAGAGATACCGGGTTGAGAAGAAAGAGCGCGCCGACCGCGAGAGAGTATCGGCGCGCGAGCAGACCCGCGATGCCGACGTCCACCAGGGAAAGAAACAGGGCCAGCAGGCGGTGGAAGCCCACCAGACTCTCCGAGTGCGAGAGTTGAGCCTGAACGTACCCGGCGCCGGCGCAGATGTAGGCCCAGATCGGACCGTACGGGTTCCGGTAGGTCTCGGCGTAGACGTTCTTTCCGTCGCGGATGAGATCGGAGAACAGCGCCCAGGACTCGAGATCGAAGTTGTGGCCCAGGCCGGAAAGCATCCCCTTCGCGATCGTGGAAGAGACGGCGAGGAGGGCGAAGAGAGCGATGCCGAGTCTCATGCGGCGAGCCGCCGCATGGTAGCATCCGTCCTCGTCGAGTCAAAGCCGTGCTTCCATCGAGACCGCTTCGACCCATCACCCCCGAGGAGCGGGAAGACTACGATCGCGATGGGGTTTGCTGCCTGAGAAACGTGTTTCCGAGAGAGTGGCTCTCGTTCCTCGCCGAGGCGGTCGAGGAGGCGATGGCTTCGCCGGGGCCGAACTCGGAGGAGTACGCGCGGACGGGAGGCCGCTTTTTCGGCGATCTGGAGCTCGCGGAGCGTCTTCCGCAGTTCCGCCGATTCGCTCTCGAGTCGCCCGCCGCCGAGATCGCGGGAACCGTCATGGGCGCGACCCGGGTCAATTTCTTCTACGACCAGCTGCTGGTGAAGGAGCCGGGAACCCGCGAGCGAACGCCGTGGCATCAGGATCAGCCCTACTGGGCGGTGAGCGGCTACCAGGTCTGCTCGCTTTGGCTTCCGCTGGATCCGGTCTCCGACGAGGTCGGCGTCGAGTACGTCTGCGACAGCCACCGCTGGCCGGAGTTCAGCCCCTATCACTTCAAGGACGGAACGCTCTACGAAGGAACCGGCCTTCCGCCGCTTCCCGACGTCGACGCGGCGAGAGACCGGTACCGCATCTCTCGCTTCGCGATGGAGCCGGGAGACGTGCTGGTGTTCCAGGCGATGATCGTCCATGGATCGCCGGGGAACTCGAGCCGCAACCGCCGGCGCGCGCTCGCGACCCGGTGGACCGGAGACGACGCGCGCTACCGGCGCCGCAAAGGAGAAGTGGCGATCCCAACCAAGGACCCGGGACTCCCGGACGGAGCCCCTCTCGATAGCGAGCGATTCCCTCTCGTCTGGTCGAAATAAACGCCAGGCCACACGACGGGAAGAGGGGAAAAGAACGCTCACGGGCGCAAAGGAAAAACCAAGGGGGATAAGAGGGATTGGGGAGAAGTCGCCTTATCGGGAAAGTCTTGGCTTGATCCCCCTCATCCCCCTGGTCTTCCCCATCCCCCTGGATTTTTCTTCTTTGCGCCTCTGCCTCTCGCGTCTTTGCGTTCTTCCCCTCTTCACTCGGACGGCTGCGGCGGAAGCTCGAGCGGCTTCGCCAGCGGCAGGCGGAAGACGGCACCCGGCCCGATACCCGCGGCCTGGACGGTCAAGGGAGTGGCTTCGAGGAGATGGCTTCTTCCGTTGACCTCCACCGACCTCAGGGTCATCGTGAGCCGGGCTTTTTCCTCGTCCACGTCGGTGAGCTCTCCCCAGACCGGCGCTCCCGCGCGGGCGAGGAGCTTCCCTTCCGCCGAGAGCGGCGCCGCGAGTGTGGCCTCGAACGTCTCGCCGCGGACGCTCGAGTCGGTCCTCAGGTCCTGCTCGAGGCGAATCTTGATCTCGGTCCCGACGGGAAGGGTCACGTCCGTCCGCGGACCTCGGCAGGAAAAGGTGACAAGGAGGTACGCGGCCCACGCCAATCGACTCACCTCGAAATCGAAAGCAAACTGCGTTCCAGATTGTAGGTGCCGTATCTCATTCCAGGGGCTGGGATTGGACGAGGGCCGCCTCGGATGAGTGTAATAGCTACCGGGTAGGTCCGCGCCGCTGGACTTCGCGCCTCACTTGGCCGTAGATTCGCTTTCGAGAGGAGCAACCCATGAAAACGATTCGTCGGATCGCGCTCGTTCTCGCGTGCCTCGTCCTCGTCGCCTCGACGCCCATCGCGACCCAGCAGAGCTTCCACCAGCATTATCCGAACATCCCGGGAGAGGTCGTCTTCGAGAACGACCGCGTCGTGGTCCAGCGGTACGTGGTCCAGCCGGGGCAGTGGGAAGGCGTCCACACGCACTCGGGAAACCAGCTCTACGTGCACATCAAGGGCGGCGAGTGGACGATGCGCTACGGAGACAAAAAGGAGACCTCGGTGGCGGAGGACGGCTCCGTCGGCTGGATGGAGAAGGTCACGTTGAGCCAGGAGCACGAGTCCGGCAACACCGGCGATACGCCGATCGAGTTTCTGTGGATCACCTTAAAACAGTAGTCGCGGCCGCGCTCCTCCTCGCGCTCGCCCAGGGCGATTCGGCTCTTCTGCATCCCGACTCTCCCGAGATGATGAAAGAGGCACCCGCCTCGTTCCGCGTGCGGCTCGAGACGACGAAGGGCCGAATCGAGATCGAAGTCCGGCGCGATTGGGCCCCTCGCGGCGCCGATCGCTTCTACAACCTCGTTCGCCACGGATACTACGACGGGGTTCGCTTCCACAGGGTAGTCGCTGGCCGCTGGGCGCAATTCGGAATCAACGGCGACCCGCGGATCTCGACGATCTGGCGCGACCGCCCGATCGAAGACGATCCCTTCGCACAGTCGAACGAGCGCGGCACCATCGCCTACGCTTTCGCCGTTCCCAACGGGCGGACGACTCAGGTGTTCTTCAACCTCCGGGACAACTCGGAGACCCACGATCGGGAGCCCTTCGTGCCGTTCGGCCGCGTCGTTTCCGGAATGGACGTCGTCGATTCGCTCGAAAGCAGATACGGTGAGACCTCGGGAGGCGGCATCCGCGCGGGCAAACAGGCTCCGCTGTTCGAAAAGGGAAACGCCTACCTCGACGACAATTTCCCCCGCCTGGACCACATCCTGCGGGCGACGATCGTCGAGTGAGAGCTAGCCGCGCTTCTCCATGGGGACGAAGTCGCGGGTGTCGGCGCCGAGATAGAGCTGCTGAGGCCGGGCGATCTTCTGCTCGGAATCCGTGAGCATCTCCTCCCATTGCGCGATCCAGCCCGAGGTCCGGGGGATGGCGAAGAGCACGGGGAACATGCTCATCGGGAATCCCATTGCCTCGTAGATGATCCCGGAATAGAAGTCGACGTTGGGGTAGAGCTTTCGCGACACGAAGTAGTCTTCTTGAAGGGCGATGCGCTCGAGCTCCACCGCGATGTCGATGAGAGGATTCTTGCCCGTCACCTCGAAGACCTCGTGAGCAGTCTGCTTGATGATCTTGGCCCTCGGGTCGTAGCTCTTGTAGACCCGGTGGCCGAAGCCCATGAGCCTTCCTTCTCCCTCCTTTACCTTCTTGATGAACTCGGGAACCTTCTCCTTGCTCCCGATCTCGTTGAGCATCCGGAGCACGGCCTCGTTCGCTCCTCCGTGGAGCGGTCCGTAGAGAGCCGCGGCGGCGGCGGCGGTCGCCGAGTAGGGGTCGGACTGAGAGCTTCCGACTCCTCGCATGGCGCTGGTGGAGCAGTTCTGCTCGTGGTCGGCGTGCAGGATGAAGAGCACCTCGAGCGCCCGCTCCAGCACCGGATTCGGCTTGTACTTCTCGGTCATCGCGAACGTCATCTTGAGGAAGTTCCCGGTGTAGGAGACGTCGTTGTCCGGGTAGGTGTAGCGCATGCCGATGCTGTGCCGGTAGGAGAACGCGGCGAGGGTCGGCATCTTGGCGATGAGCCGGTACGTCTGGAGCCTCCGCGACGCCGGGTCGAGGACTTTCTTG
>DAISKN010000192.1:0-3326 GCA_036820975.1 Acidobacteriota bacterium
ACGAGGGAAACGACATACCACGGCAGCGATCGAGACACGATGCGTTCTCCCATTTCATCTCATCAAGGGACGACGATCGTGTCGCCGGGAAGGAGAATCAAGTTCCCGCTGAGCTGCCTTCGGTTGACGAAGTCGCTGTAGTTGAACGGAAAGTAGATGAGCTCGCCGTTCACTTCGCGGATGACGAAGATCTGCTCGAGCTTGGCGAACTCCTGGAATCCCCCGGCGAGAGCGAGGGCTTGCGCGATTCGCAGGGGACCGGTGTAGGGCAAGGCGCCCTGCTGGCCTACTTTGCCGAGAATGAAGAAGCGGGCGCTGTTCGCCTGCTCGATCGCGACCGAGACGCGGGCGACGTCCACGAACTTGCCGATGCTCTCCTCGAGCTCTCCCTTGAGCTCGGTGGGAGTTCGACCGTTCACGTCGATATCGCCGACGAACGGGATGGTGATCTTCCCGTCGTATCGAACGGGAAACGATCCGCTGAAATCCACTTCCTTCCAGGTGAGGATGCGGAGCACGTCCCCGGGACCGATCTTGTAGTCGCCGGTTTGGCTCCCCGCCTGTGGGGACGGTTGTACTCTCCGGGTTTCGGGGAACGCCGAAGTCGTGAGGCCGAGAATAATAATGACTAGAGCGAGACGAAAGCTTCCGCGCATGACGATGATGAAACTACTCCCAATCTTTCTTCGAGAAAAGATTACATTACTGTCGTCCGTGGGTCTCGCAATTCAACACGAGACCCATCGAGCTTCAATCCTGAGCTCGTCCGTTGGCCGCGACTCCTGGGGGGGAGGGAGCGCTAGCGGCTTCTGGCGGTCGAAAGTCTCCTTCTCGAAGCCCCGGTTGGGATAGGGTAAACCCGCTCTTTATATCAGGAAAAGGCGACCGGCGCAAGGGCAACGAAAAGACGAGTTTAGAGATCCAGATAGGCCCCAGTAAGGCGCTGTAACAAAGGAACTTGAAGGCCTCCGTCAGGCGGCTCGACGGCGGCTCCCCCGCGTCGTCCGGGGCGGCGACCGGGACGACCGCGCAGGAGTACGGGAGGGTGAGCCGCAGGCCGAGCAGGCACCTTCTCAGATGTTGTCGATGCGAAATGACGACGAGCCTTTCGATGCGCTCTCGCTCGACGAAGCGCGAGAGCGCGCGGGTCTCGCTCCAGGTTCCAAGGAATCCCGTGGGAATTCTCTCGCTGCTCGCGCTACGGGAACGAACGTCCACGAAGAAGTGGCGAAGCTTCGGCTCGGTCTTCGAAACCAGCTCCACGAGCCCGCCGTCGCCCGGAAGGCCGAGATTCGCGAAGCGTCTCCACTCGAAGCGGCCGACGCTCAAGACCAGGCGGGGCGAGATTCCTTCGCGAAAAAGCCGCAGCCCGAACCGCTTTCGCGACTCCCGCCCCGCGAAAACGAAAATCGCGTCCGCCAACCCATCAGTCATTCCGATAGGATGATAGCGTGGGGAAGATGGGGTCCAGGAGAATCGCGAGTCTGGCGTCGCGGGCGCCGGGGGTGATGGGCGCCGTCCTCGCCGTCACGCGGCCCCGCAGGTATCTCGTCCTTTGCTATCACCGGGTGAACGACGACGCCCATCCCTTCTTCCCCGGCATCCGCGTAGATCTGTTCCGGAGACAGATGGAGACGCTCCGGCGGAACTTCACGGTTCTGCCGTTGGCCGAGCTCGCGGAGCGGGCCCGCCGGGACGACCTCCCCAGAAACGGCGTCGCCGTCACCTTCGACGACGGCTACCGCGACAACTACACCAACGCCTTTCCCGTTCTCCGCGATCTCGGTCTGCCGGCGACCATCTTCCTCACGACCGACGCCCTCGACCGGAACGCGCTCCTCTGGCACGACCGGGTGTTCGACGCCTTCCATCGGGCGCGGAAACCGGAGGCGCGGCCGCCCCTCGGGGCGGTTCTCGCGCGCCTCCGCCGCTCGTCTCCCGAGGAGCGCGACCGCGAGATCGATCGACTGCTCGAGGAGCTCGGGATCGGGCCCGGGGTCCCCCAGGGTTGGGAAAAACTGACCTGGGATCAGGCGCGCGAAATGGCTCCGCAAGGAATCTCGTTCGGGGCGCATACGATCGACCATCCCATCTTGACGTTCGTCTCCGAAGAGGAGGCGAAGCGCCAGATTCGGGAGTCGAAGAAACGGATCGAGGCCGAGCTCGGCTCGCCGATCACGATGTTCGCTTATCCCAACGGGGGCGCCTCCGATTTCGATCGATCGACGGAGAGGATCGTCGAGGAGGAAGGATTCTCGCTGGCGGTCACCACGCTGGCGGGGGGAAACGACGCGGAGACGAATTCCTACTCGCTACGGCGTACGGGCATGTGGGGTGACGATCCTCAGCTTTCGACGCTTCGACTCGCGTGGAGCCGTAGGTCGTGAGGGGCTATGCGCGAGAACGACGCCGCGCCGCTAGACGAAGCGCGGCGAGACCTAGAACCATGAACCCGAGCGTTGCGGGTTCCGGCGCGTCGCGTTGGACGATAAGGTCGACCGTCATCGAGAACCCGCTGAGAACGGTGCCCAGGCTCGCGTAGTTGAGCGCGATACTGTCGGCCGTGAAGCTCGCGAAGGCGTCATTCCACCCCGGCGCATTCGTCGCGATATCGAGGCCCACGATAGACGCGGGTAGCCCGGAAAAGTCCATGTCCGTGATGACGATCCCGTTGAAATTGGCGGGAGTGAACACAACGGGAGCCCAGTCAATCTCTACGCTCGAGTCCTCGACGTTGACGTTCCCGGGAGTGAGGAGCGTCGCGAGCAGAGTCACTGAGTCCGTCGAGCCCGCTTGCACTACCGTGAGCTGGCTCTCGAAGATCGTCCCCAGGTCGGGAAAGTGATACTCGACGGAGACCGTGTCCCCGATGAGAGTCGCTTGGGCTGGAGCAGCTAGTAGAGCGAGAGCGACTGCGGCCGTGCCTGGGATGAAGGACCTCTTGCCGAGCAGCATTCTTACTCCTTTAGCCAGTCTTCGACTGATCGAGAGAGAAGAAAAGGTGCAAGAATCATTCCGCGCGTCTATCTATCGGAAGGAGAACGACATACGAAGGAGCGGGACCGTCAGGGACGTCGCGCGTTGTCAAGATGTCCGACAGCGGAGCGAGGCACGGCTGCGCGACTGTTCACAATTGCAGTGAAATCAGCAGGTTGCAAATCATTTGGCGTGGCGCAAGGAACTGTCGACATCCCGACAATCCGCTCGCTGGATCCACGCTGCCCGCTGAACGCGGGCGAAGCGAGGCTCCCGAAGCGGTTGGCCCTCGATTCCCTGTTATAGAATTCCTCCTTGGCGCTCGTCAGCAGCCCAAAGGAGTCACGATG
>DAISKN010000192.1:3336-10321 GCA_036820975.1 Acidobacteriota bacterium
CGAGTGTTCGCCGCGCTTTTGTTCCTTCTGACGCCGCTTCCCGGCATCGCCGAAGACGTCGACCCCAAGCTCTACCAGTCGATGGAGTGGCGGGGAATTGGCCCCTACCGCGGGGGGCGCTCCAATGCCTCCGTCGGGGTCATCCAGGACACCCAGACCTTCTACTTCGGCGGGGTGGGGGGAGGCGTCTGGAAGACGACCGACGGCGGCGAGACCTGGGTCAACGTGACCGATGGCCAGCTCAAGACCTCGTCGGTCGGGGCGATCGCCATCGCGCCCTCCGACCCGAACGTCCTCTACGTGGGAATGGGCGAGCACGCGATCCGCGGGGTGATGACGTCTCATGGAGACGGGGTCTACAAATCGACGGATGCCGGAAAGACCTGGACGCACGTGGGGCTTCCTCGCTCGCGCGCGATCTCGAGAATCCACGTCCATCCCACCGACCCCGACCTCGTATACGTCGCGGCCCAGGGCGCTCCTTACGGGCCGAGCGAGGACCGAGGCGTCTATCGCTCGAAGGACGGCGGCGCTACCTGGACGAAAGTCCTGTATGTCTCCCCCGATGCGGGACCCTCGGATCTCGCGATGGATCCCGGGAACCCGCGCATCCTCTACGCCGCGTTCTGGGATCACCGGCGAACGCCGTGGGAGGTTCGGAGCGGCGGTCCGGGAAGCGGCATCCACAAGTCTACGGACGGCGGCGAGACCTGGGTGAAGCTCGAGGGAGGTCTTCCCGAAGTGAAGGGGAAACTGAGCGTCTCGGTCTCCGCGAATTCCGAGAGGATCTACGCGCTGGTCGAGGCGGATCCCAAGGGCGGGCTCTATCGGTCGGAAGACGCGGGGAAGACCTGGAGCCTCGTGAACGAGACCTGGGGCATCCGCACGCGGGCCTGGTACTACATCAAAGTCTTCGCCGATCCGAAGAATCCGGACGTCGTCTGGGTCACGAACGCGGCGCTCCTGAAATCGATCGACGGGGGGAAGACGTTCGAGAACGTTCGCGTGCCCCACGGCGACAACCACCACCTCTGGATCCATCCCGAGAACCCGCAAATCATCATCAACTCCAACGACGGCGGGGCGAACGTCTCTTACAACGGCGGGAAGACCTGGTCGACGCAGCAGAACCAGCCGACGGCGCAGTTCTACCGCGTCAATACCGACAACCGTTTTCCCTACTGGGTCTACGGCGGGCAGCAGGACAATACCTCGGTCGCCATCGCGAGCCAGACGTTCGACTCCGGCATCACCTGGAAGGACTGGCATCCGGTCGGGGGGTGCGAGAGCGCGTACGTCGCGTTCGATCCCGACAATCCCGCGAAGATCTATGCCGGCTGCTACATGGGCCAGATCACGGAATGGGACTCCCGCACGCGGCAGGAGCGGAGCGTGATGGCCTACCCGATGCTTCCCGCGGCGATGGCGTCGCGCGACATGAAGTACCGCTTCAACTGGAACGCGCCCATCCTCGCCTCACGCCATGACGCGAGAGTCGTCTACCACGCGGCGAACGTTCTCCTCCGGACCCGGGACGGCGGGGTGAACTGGGATGAAGCGAGCCCCGATCTCACGACGGACGACGACGAGAAGCAGGGCCGGGGCGGAAGTCCCATCACCAACGAGGGCGCGGGCGGGGAGATCTACGGCACCATCTACTACGTGGCCGAATCTAGGCACGACGCCCGAACGCTCTGGGCGGGAAGCGACGACGGAGTTCTCCACGTGACCCGCGACGGGGGGGCGCGCTGGGAGAAGGTGACGCCGCCTTCCATGGGAGAGGCGATGATCAACGCCATCGACGTCTCTCCGCACGACCCGGCGACGGCCTACGTCGCGGTCACGCGGTACAAGTTCAACGACTTCACGCCGCTCGCGTTCAAGACGAGCGACTACGGAAAGAGCTGGAAGCAAATCACCAAGGGCATCCCGGATGAAGCCTGGGTCCGCGTGGTGCGGGAGGATCCCAGGAGGCGCGGCCTGCTCTACATGGGAACCGAAGTCGGAGTGTTCGTCTCCTTCGACGACGGCGAGAGCTGGCAGTCTCTCCAGCTCAATCTTCCCGTGACTCCGGTGACGGACCTCATGGTCCAGGAGCGGGAGAACGATCTCGTGATCGCCACCGCCGGCCGCTCGTTCTGGATCCTCGACGAGCTGTCTCCTCTCCAGCAGATCGACGATTCCGTGAAGAGCGCCAAGGCGCACCTGTTCGCTCCGCGCCCCGCGTACCGCGTCGAGCGCGGCTTCAGCTTCGGCGCTCCCATCGCGGTAGGGAAGAACCCTCCTGCGGGAGCCATGGTCGACTTCTTCGTCGATGAGGTCACGGAAGATCGGAAGATCGGGCTCGAGGTTCTGGACGGCTCGGGCGCCGTCATCCGGAAGTATCCGCCCGACGACCCGCCAACAGGACCGGCGGCGGAGCGCAACCCCTGGAAACCGAAGGCGGGAATGAACCGCGTGAGCTGGGATCTCCGTCACGAGAGTCCCAAGCGGGTGCCGGGACTCTTCTCCTTCGGCGGACTCCAGGGGAGGAAGGTGGTGCCGGGGACTTACCAGGTTCGACTCAAAGCGGGCGAGGAGACGCGGACCCAGACAATCGAGGTGAAGAAAGACCCGAGACTCGATACCCCGATGAGCGCGTACCAGGAGCAGGACGAATTCTTGAAGAACGTCGCGAACGAGATCTCGGCGATTCACGAAGGCGTGATCCGGCTCCGGGGCGCGCGGGAACAGGTGCAGGCCTTCCTCGATCGGACGAAGGATCGCGAGGACGCCGCCGCCATTCAGGAATCGGGAAAAGCGCTCGTCGGAAAGCTCGACGCGATGGAGGACGAGCTCATCCAGAAGCGAACGGTCGACGGTCAAACGGTGATCAACTTCGAAGTCCAGCTCAACCACCACTTCATCATCCTTCACGGAGCCGTCGACAGCTCGGAGGAGGGGTTGATCGAGGGGGCGAAGGTTCGACTCGCGGACCTCATGGGTCAATGGAACGAGAAGAAAACCGCGCTCGACTCTCTACTTGGGTCCGAGCTCGAGGCGTTCAACGCGCTCGTTCGCGAGAAAGGGATTCCGCAGGTGATTGTTCCGAGCGCGCCGTGAGCTCGATTCGGCTCTTCGTCACCGGGGGCACGTTCGACAAAGAGTACGACGAGCTTCGAGGCGAGCTCTTCTTCAAGGACACGCACCTTCCCGAGATGCTGGCGCTCGGCCGCTCGAAGCTCCGGGTCGAGGTGCGGACTCTCATGATGATCGACTCCCTCGAGATGACCGAGGACGACCGCAAGCTCATCGTGGAGCAGTGCCGGAAGGCGAAGGAGAGCCGCCTCGTCGTGACCCACGGGACCGACACGATGGAGGTCACCGCGAGGGCCCTGGGTGAGGCGGCGATCCCCGAGAAGACCATCGTGCTCACCGGGGCGATGATTCCCTTCAAATTCGGAAGCTCCGACGGCCTCTTCAACCTGGGGAGCGCCCTCGCCTTCGCTCAGGCGCTTCCCGCCGGGGTCTACGTGGCCATGAACGGGCGGTTTTTCACCTGGGACCGCGTGCACAAGAACAAGGCGACGGGGGAGTTCCAGGAGAAGCCTTGAGATTGTCGGTCAGCGCTCCGCAATCTACAGGCTGAATTGCGGATCGTGGGTCGCGATATCCAGGGAATTATCGAGCGGGACAATCCCTGGCTGGTCATCAACCTGGGCTCGCCACGGTGGCCGACCGGTCGAACTTCGCCTCGTGGAACACCTTTGCCACCTCGATATGGTAGTGCTCGTACCAGCGCTCGCGGCCGCGCGTCTTCGCGGCCCGGTGCTTGGCGTCGTTTCGCCACTGCTCGAGCGTGGCCTCGTCCTGCCAGCGAACGACGGTCAGCCGCTCGCCGTCCTCGCTGGTGTACTCCTTGTAGTCGACGAAACCCGGCTGGTTTCGGGCGTGCTCGGACATCTGCTCGCCCATGGACTGGTAGTCGCGCCGGCTTCCGGGGTGAGCTTCGATCGGAAGAGGATGACGAGCATGGGGCCTCCTTTCGGGAGATCTAGGCCGGGGGGCCAGCTCGCCGCCATTGAGTCGATGCAATTTCCGGGACTTGCGTCTATCCCGCACGAGTGTATAAACTAACGGTTTGCCGAAAGGCAGGAGTAACGATGGCCCGCAAATGCACGCTCACCGGTAAAGGCCCTCTCTCGGGCAACCTCATCTCCCACGCGCACAACAAGACCAGGAGGTTCCAGCTTCCGAACCTCCAGTGGAAGCGGGTCTTCGTCCCCGAGCTCGGGCACACCGTCCGCATCCGGATGACTACTCGCGCGATTCGAACCATCGACAAGAAGGGCCTGATGGCTTTTCTCAGGGACGAGGGACTCTCTCTCAAAGACGTCCTCTGAGCGTGCATCAGCGCCGCGGGGCCCCACCCCCGCGGCCTGAAGATGTCGGCGGCCCGTTCGGGCCGGGCTCGCTCCGCTCGCGCAGCGTGCGGATGGATTTTTGAGCACGCTGCTAGCCTCGAATCCGTCCGGTGCCCCTGGTGAGATAGACTAGCGCCCGTTTCTTTCGAAACAGGAGCGCTTCATGCCCACCTTAATTCTCTTACTCTCCGTTCTCGTTCTCACGTTCTCGGGGTGCGCCCCGGCGACTGACTCCGCCCCCCCGGCCTCCCCGGCACCGACCGAGGACGAGGTCCGGGATACGGCGAGAGCCATCCACGACCGGGTGCTCGCCCTCGACACCCACGTGGATATTCCCGTCAACTACGCGACGCCGGAGGTGGATCCGGGCGAGCGCGGGGAGTTCCAGGTGGATCTCCCGAAGATGGAGGAGGGCGGGCTCGACGCGGCGTTCTTCATCGTCTACGTGGGGCAGACCGCGAGGACCGAGGCGAACTACGAGAAGGCCGAAGCGGATGCGATGACGAAGTTCGACGCCATCCACCGGATGACGGAGACGATGTACCCCGATCGCATCGAGCTGGCCCGCTCCGCGGACGACGTCACTCGCATCCACGGGAGCGGAAAGCTCGTGGCTGCGATCGGGATCGAGAACGGCTACGTGATCGGAAAGGACCTGAGCCTTCTCTCGAAGTACCACGAGCTCGGGGCGCGATACATCACTCTCGCGCACGGCGGCCACAACGACATCGCCGACTCCTCGACTCCCCAGAAAGGGCTCGGAGACGCCGAGGAGGAGCACGGCGGGCTGAGCCCGTTCGGCCGGGAGGTGGTGGCGGAGATGAACCGGCTGGGGATCATGGTCGACGTCTCCCATATCTCGAAGAAGTCGATGCTCCAGGCGGTCGAAGCGTCGAAGGCGCCGGTCATCGGCTCTCACTCCTCGACCCGCGCTCTCGCGGACGTGCCGCGCAACATGGACGACGAGCAGCTCCGGGCGCTCGCGGCGAAGGGCGGGGTGATGCAGACGGTCGCGCTCGGCGCTTTCGTGAAGAACCCCCCGGAGATGCAGGCGGCGATGAAGGCCCTCTTCGACGAGCTCGGAATCTCGGGTATGGGGGAGCTCGCGAGCCTCTCCGACGCGAACCGGGCGGTCTTCGACGAGAAGCGCAAGGAGATCGAGACCCGGTTTCCGGCGGCGACGGTGTCGGACTTCGTGGACCATATCGACCACGCCGTCGAGGTCATGGGGATCGACCACGTGGGCATCAGCTCGGATTTCGACGGCGGCGGCGGCATCGAGGGCTGGAACGACGCCTCCGAGACGTTCAACGTCACCCACGAGCTCGTGCGGCGCGGCTATACCGAAGAGCAGATCGAGAAGCTCTGGAGCGGGAACCTCCTCCGGGTCTGGCGCGAGGTGGAGCGGGCCGCCCGTGAGCTCCAGGGAGGGACGGAGTGAGCGCCGCGAGGATAGCCGTCGCGGCGCTCGTTCTCGCCGTTCTCGCCTCCCGCGCCCAGGCGCAGGAGTTGAGCGACTACCCCGCCGCCAAATCCGGCGGTAACTACATGCACAACTTCTACTTTCCGCCGGCCCCGAGCTCGACCCCGTGGGCGCCGAGCTGGTCTCCCGACGGAAAGTCGATCGCGGTCGCGATGTCGGGCTCGATCTGGCGAGTGGACCCCGAGAGCGGCGTCGCCTTCGAGATCACCTACGGCTCCAAGTACCACTCCCTTCCCGACTGGTCCCCGGACGGCAAGTGGATCGTCTACACCGCCGACGACGGCGGGAAGTCGATCCAGCTCGAGATCCTGAATGTGGCGACGGGCGAGGCGCAGGCGCTCACCGACGACGCCTTCCTCTACGTCGACCCGGTGTTCTCTCCCACGGGAGATCGCCTGGCCTATGTCTCGACCAGGCCGAACGGGTACTTCAACGTCTACGTGCGCGGGATCGAGAACGGCCGATTTACCGGGGACGAGATCGCGGTCACCAGGGATCACTCCTACCCGAGCTCGAGGCTGTACTTCGGGGAGTGGGACATGCACATCACCCCCGCGTGGCTTCCGAGCGGGAGAGAGCTTCTCGTCGTCTCGAATCGCGACGTGCCTCTGGGGTCGGGAAACGTGCTCCGGGTCCCCGCGATGGCGGACGGCATCGAGGAAGCGGAGACGGTTCTGAAGGAGCAGACCCTGTACCGGACGATGCCGGACGTATCCATCGACGGCAAGCGCTTCATCTACTCCTCGACCAGCGGAAGCGCCGATCAGTTCTCGAACCTCTACGTGCAGCCGACTTCGGGAGGAGAGCCGTACAAGCTGACGTTTCTCGCGAACGACGCCTTCCACCCCCGGTGGTCTCCCGACGGCGAGTGGATCGCCTTCATCTCGAACGCCGGGGGACTCCCGCAGCTCGGGCTTCTCGAGGTCTACGGAGGGGCGATGCGGACGGTCCACATCACCGACCGGCGCTGGAAGCGGCCGATGGGGGTGCTCTCGGTCCGGACCGTCGAGGGGACGACGGGGGAGACCACGGGCTCGCGAGTCCACCTGAAGGCCTCCGACGGGAAGTTCTACGCGCCCTCCGACGCCTACGCGGCCGA
>DAISKN010000193.1:0-10293 GCA_036820975.1 Acidobacteriota bacterium
ACAGGCCGCCCCGGCCGCCGCCGCCGAGGCTCCGAGCGCTCCGGAGCCGGTGGCCGCCAAGGGGGGGGCGTCTCTGCCGAGATCGCACCACCGGGAATTGCCCGGGCGTTCGCCGGCTCCGGTCGCGGAGAAGGCGCGACCGGCAGTTCCACGAAAGCCTACCCGCCGCTGGATCTGGGCCGTCGTGGCCGCCGCGTCGTTGGTCGCGGTCGTTGGAGTTGGCGCGGCATGGACCCTCATCGCTCGGGAGGAGCCGCCATGGAACGAGCTGCCCTCGGCTCCGGCGGGCAACGTTTCGGTGACGCCCGTCCCAATCTCACCACCGTCCGAGGAGGTTCTCGCGGCGCTGCTCGCGGGGCCGAGCGACGAGGCGCTCTTCGCGGAGGCGAAGTCCGCTCTCGAGCGAGGCGACCTTCAGGGAAGCGAAAGCGCCCTGATGGCGCTTCTGGAGCGCACCCCCGACTTTCCCGGAGCGCAAGCGCTTCTCGAGCAAGTCGAGGCGGAGCGACGGAAAGCGGCGGAAAGCAGACGGCGCCCCGCCGAGGTGACGCCCGAGCTTCCTCCCGTCGCCACCGAAACGAGCGATGCCGAGCTTTTCGCGGAAGCCGAGAATGCTCTCGCTCGAGGCGAGCTCGCGGTGAGCCAGACCAAGCTCAATGCGCTACTGAAGATCAACCCTGGCTACTCCGGGCTGGCCGAGCTCCAGGAGAGGCTCGAGCGCCGGATCTGGACCACGACCCTCCCAAAGACGTTCAACGCTCGACACAACCATCGCATCGGAGGCTGTGACGGAGTCCTCTCGCTGACCTTCGACGGCTTGAGCTTTCGCTCGAGCGATCATGAATGGGCCTGGGCGTACGACGAGCTGGTATCGATGGACCGGCCGGACGCGGTCAACTTCAACGTGGTCACCAGCGACCGGGATCTGATGGGCATCTTGAGCAACAAGCGATTCCGATTCCGCCTCGTCGAAGAAGTTTTCAGCGACACCGATTGGCGTTTCTTTCAAGCGGCCGTCCGAGACCGGGTCCCGACGCCCGCGCCCCGGAATTGAATCGAGCGGCTTCACAACGTACCTCCGATTCGAATCCGGCGCGCAGCGGTACTCGGACGAGGATCGTGACCGGAGTCTAGGCCGATCGGGACGGCTCCTTGGGCCGCCCTTCCTTCGCCACCGCTTCGCGAAACCGATGGTGGAGGAAGCTTCCGCTCCGGGGAGGGAGAACCATCGGCACTCGCGCGTGTTCGACCTTGACCGCGGCGAAGAACGGCCCCGCTCCCTCGTGAATCCGCGCGCGCAAACGGGGAAGCTCGCTTCGCTCCCGCACCGTCCAGGGTTCGGCGAATCCCGCGGCCCGCGCCATGCCCGCGAGGTCCACTCCGCGGGCGGTGTGGGTTTCCTGACCTCCGGTCTCGCCATAAACCTCGTTGTCGAGAACGACGAGGGAGAGGTTTTTCGGACGCTTCACCGCGATCGTCGCGAGGCTTCCGATGCCCATGAGCATCTCCCCGTCGGCGGTGACCACGAGAACCTGCTGGAGGGGCCGGGCGATCGCGAGCCCGAGGCCGACCATCGGCGCGAGCCCCATCGCGCCCCAGAGGTAGAAGTTCCGCGGCTCGTCGCCGGCGGCGGCGCAGTCCCAGGCCGGCCCTCCGAGCCCGGCGACCACCAGCAGCCCCGCCCGATCGCGAAGGATCTCCGCCACCACCTCTCTTCGGGCGAGAGCTTCAGCCATCCGCGCCCTCCTCGGGTCCGAAGATCTTGCTCCCGAGCATCTCTTGAGAGAGAAGTACCGCGACGGCGCGATGGCCTTCGAAAGCCATCCTCGCGGCGGAAGCAACGGTGAGCGCCGCTCGGTCCGGATCCGCCACCCGGAGCGGGCTCACGCCCATCTCGCCCAGGATCGTCTCCGCCGCCCGGGCCATGGGCACCTGCCAGGGGTTCACCTCCCCCCACTCTCCCCGCATCGATATCAGGGCCAGGAAAGGAAAGCGGCATTCCTCGATCATCGCGAGACCATTGACGCACTTTCCCAGGCCGCTCGACTGCATGAGGAGAACGGCGCGATCGCCTCCGAGCCAGGCCCCGGCGGCGACTCCGACGCCTTCTTCCTCGTTCGTCAATGCAACCGTGACCATCGTCGCCTCGGAACGGCACCGCTCGATGAGACCGGCGAGCCCCGCGTCGGGAACGTAGGACACGACGCGGACGCCCGCGTCGTGGAGGACCTCGAAGACCTGCCGGGGCCAGGCGGGTGGGTCGTTTCTCATGTCAGAGACTGGGGTGATCGGGCTTACCGGGCTCGATTCTACCACCGCGTCCCCTTCGTCGAGGACAAGCTCGACCCCGCCGCTTGCGGCTTTTGGAGCCGACCGAGCCGCCGTTGGCTGGGATGCTATTCTTTCTTCATGCAAGCTCGAGGCCCGTTGCCATCCCCTGCGTCGCCGTCCTGGTTCGGCCGGAACTGGAAGTGGGTCGTTCCCGTCGGATGCTTATCGATCATCGCCGCGTTCGTCGCTTTCCTCGCCGGCATCTTTCTCGTCGTCTTCGGGTTCCTGCGATCGTCGGACGTCTACCAGTACGCGCTCGAAAGAGCGACCTCGAACGAGGCTGTCGTCGAGGCTCTCGGCGAGCCGGTCGAGCCCGGGTGGTATCTGACCGGATCGATCGAAGTCCAGGGGGCCTCGGGACAAGCGGACGTCTCGATACCGATCGCAGGCCCCAGAGGAAAGGGCACGATCTTCGTTTCCGCAAGGAAGACCGCGGGACGATGGGACTACCAGGTTCTCGAGGTCGAAATCGAAGGCCGCGAGGAGCGCGTCGACCTCAGAGAATAGAAATCACTCCGAAGGAGCTGCTCCACCTTCCCGGGGAACCCTCGAACCCGGCAATGGCCCGAGCCCGGCGCGAGGGCGGATGACGCCTTCCGCGTGTCCCCTTGCCTCCAGTGAGACGGAAGCGCGATCCCCGCCTCCGCGCTCGACGGAGGCGGGGATCGAATCAGATTGCCCGCTAGTTTTCCTTCCGGTAGGTACTGACCGGAGGGAGCTCCGCGCCGCTGAGCTTGTCCGCCGGAGCTTCCCCAGCGACCGCGGGCATGCGGATCGTGCCCACTCCCTCTATGGTGGCCTCGATCACCTCGCCCGGCTTGAGGAATCCGGTGCGCGTTCCCTGCGCGAAGGCTCCGGTAGAGGTTCCGCTCGAGGTCCCGCTGTTCAGCACGTCGCCGGGATAGAGGGTGATGATGGACGATCCGTACTCGATGAGCTCCCAGAGCGAGTGGATCATGTCGCCGGCCTTCGCCTCCTGCACCGTCACCCCGTTGATGGTCAACTGCTGATGGAGGCGCTCCATGGGGTCGCCGTAGAACTCCTTCGGCACGATCCATGGGCCCATGGGCGCGAACGTCTGGTGCCCCTTCCCTACCAGCCAATCCGACCCCTGGCCGAAGCCTCCCGGCGGACGGCCGCCGCGATCCGAGATGTCGATCGAGACCACGTAGCCGAAGACGTAGTCCTGGGCTTCGGAGGCGGGAACGTACCGGGCGGCACGGCCGATCACGGTGCCGAGCTCCACCTCCCAATCGATACGATCCCTTCCGTAGGGAATGACCACGGGCTCCCCGGTCCCGATCACGGCGCCCTTCGAGGGCTTGAGGAAGAGATAGGGGACGCCGCGGTTCTCCCGCCGCTTCCGGTTGCTCTCCTGGAGATCCGCCTCGGAGCACCCCTCGCAGGCGTGGCTGTAGAAGTTCACCGCGGCGTTCAGGATCTTGCCCGGGTAGAGAATGGGCGCCAGCGTCCGGACGTTGGCAACGTCGTGGACGTAGCCGGGCCTACGCGCGCCCGTGAGGCGGTTGCCGGCGACGAGGTCGTTCACGATCTCGTAGAGTCGATACTTGAGCCCGTACTCGTACTGCTCGATGAGCTCCAGCATGTTGGCCGGCATCGGCAGAGGCGGGTAGGAAGGGTCGAGCTGAAGCGCGGTGTTGGCAGGATCCAGCTCTACCACGTATCGTTCCTGGATGACGATGCCGACTGTCGGGCCGGCGTCGATTTGAAACGTCCCGAGATTGAAGGGTTCCGAAGCCTTGACGTCTCGTTGCGCCATCACAGGGCTCGCGCTCAACAAAGCCGCGCACCCGAGCACGGTCGACACGAATCTCATCAGCCTTTTCTCCTCTCTTGATGCCGCCGTTTTGAATCGCTTGGGGTTGGCGGCGACGCCCCGGGTCGCGGCCGATACTACCATGGAGCGACGACGTCGAGGACTCGAGGGTATGACGCCGCCGAATCACGAAACGAGTCGCCCCACCGGATCGAGCAGGTTCGCTCCAACCCCTCCTTGACACTCTCCCCGCCTGGGCAATAATCGTCCCGCCATCGTCAGGGGGGTGCACGTGTTCTCCATCGTCCTTCTGGCCGCAGCGAGCCTGCGGATCGCGAACGCTTCCTGCGAGTGGGCGCCGGATCTGTCCGGCGGCCCCCTGGATGTCACGTTCTACGTGACCAGCGACAGCGAGATCGGCCGCGGCCGCCCCGTCGAGGAGTACGTCCGCTACCAGCGCGAGCTCGTCGAGTTCGCACGGAGCCGGACGCCGTGGCCCGAGGGCTTTCGGGGCGCGGGCTCCACCATCGCCCCGCCTGCGGGAATCGTGACCACCGGCGACAATATCTTCGGCGGTCCAGGCGGCGAATACCCGTTCACCTGGTTGATCCAGCGGCTGCGCTTCGAATGGCTGTGGAGCCGCTCGCGCGGTCTTCCGCCCCTCGACGCGCTCGAGGACCCGACGATCCGCGACATCGAGGCCATTCCCTACGCGGTCTACGCGGGGCTGGGCAACCACGACTGGGACAAAGGCTCCCTGCAACGCGGCGAGGCGACCCTGCTCCGCCACATCCGCGGCGTCATGCCCGGGTGCTTCGGGGTCACGAACTTCCAGACGCCATCGGGCAACTATTCGTGGAACTGGGGGCGGCTCCACCTGATTCAGCTCCACGAATGGGCCGGCGCCCGCACCACCGGCGGGCTGGACTGGCTGCGCGACGACCTGCTGCGCGTCGGACCCGAGGCTCCGGTGCTGTTGTTCCAGCACTACGGATTCGACGGGTTCTCCCGCCAACCGGTGTGGTGGACGGATGCGGACCGAAGCGCGTTCCTCGATCTCGTTTGCGACTACAACGTTCTCGGTGTCGTATCCGGACACACCCATCACGCGCTCCCTGCCGACAAGACTCCCGTCGTTTGCCCGGCGGGGAAGAAGCTCCCGCGTCTGCGGAACTTCATCGGCGAGGACGGCATCTTCTACAACTTCGACGGCAGCAGCGGCTATTTCGGCAACCCGCCGCAGGGCACCGGCACCTTCATGGTGTTTCGGGTCGTCGACGACGGCACCACCGACGGCTCGTTCATGGATGTCGCCACCGTCTCGTGGAGCCGGGACGCCGCTTCCGGCGTCGAGGTCCGGGACGCCCGGAACGGCTACGACTTCATCCAGACGTTTCCCATCCCGACGGAGGCGCCCGGCTCGTTCCGGAATCTCGGCCCCGGCGCGTGGCAGATCCTCGGCGGAAGGCTCGCGGCCTCCCCGGTGCCGCTCGTCCTCGGCGACGGAAGGGTCGCGGTGTTCGCCGTTCACACGGATCGCAGCGTGCAGTATCGCTACGACTCGCAAGGCGGCCTCTCGGATTGGCTGAGGTTCGGTAGCCGCCCCGCGTTGGCGATCGCGGCGACTCCGGTGGAGGGAGGTCGCCTGCTCCTCCTCGCCCTCGCACCGACCGGGGCTATCGAAGCGACGTTTCAGCAAGCGGACGGAACGCTCTCGCCCTCGCAGCGGATCGGGACCCCGGCCGACCTTTTCGTGTCGACGCCCCTGGTGGCGACCCTCCGCGACGGCGGGGTCGAAGTTCATGCCGTGCGCGCCGGCGGAGTCGTGTATCGCACGCGCAGCGTTGCCGGCGACCGCTGGGAACCGTGGCAGGCTCTCGGGGGACCGGTCGCGGGTGCGGGCATCGTGGGCAATCCTTCGCTCGTCACGACCAGCGACGGGCGCCTCGCCCTGCTCGCGCGCGGTAGCGACGGCTTCGCGCACGTCGACCGGCAGATCACCGAGTACGGCTCCTGGTCCGGGTGGTCCCCCGTAGGCGCTCGCGCGATCTCGAGCGACGTCACCGCGGTCGCGGTCGGGACGACCCTCGAGGTGCTCGCTCGAGATGCCGTCACTCAACACGTCTGGATCGCAGGCGGCGACATCGACGGCGGCGGGTTCTCGGAAACGGTGCTCGACGGGCCGGCCACGCTCCCCCTCGCGCCCACCGCTTCGCTCGATCGGAACGGCGAGCTGCGGCTCGTCGTGGCCGATGCCGGGGCCGACCTCCACTGGAATCGTCGCCGACCGGGCGAGGCCTGGGCCGGCTGGAACGCGCTGCCGCGACGGGCAGTACGAACCCGCCCTGCGGTCGTCCTCCTCGGCGACGGCCGCGTGGAAATCTACGCGACCGCCGCGCCCGACCGGGAGCTCCTGCGCTCAACGGAGCTCGCGAGCTGGGCGCCCGCGCCGTAGGTCGCCGAGATCGGCCGGCCGGGCTGCGCCGCCGCCCGCGTCAGTTCAGGTTCTCTTCGCCAGCGGAGCTCCGGGATCCGTTTCTCACCTGAAACCGCGAGACCAATCCCGCCTGATCTCGGCCTGACGCGAGAGCTGATCCGCGGAGGACGCGAGATCGGTCGCGCTCTTGACGTTGGTGTGCGCCATGCCCCGAATCTGCTCGATGGCGCTCACGACCTGCTCGGTGCCGTTCGACTGCTCCTGCGTGGCCGCGTTGATTTGCCGGGTGAGATCCGACAGCTTCGCCGAGACCTCCTCGATACGGCGGGCGCCCGAGATCTGCTGGGCTATGGCTTGACCGATCTCGCGGGAGCAGCGAAAGAGCTCGGAGACCGAGGCGCCGATGTTCTCGAAGCTCTTTCGGAGCTCGTGGGTCCTGTTCATTCCGTCCTCGACGATGCTCGTCGAGTCCTCGGCGTGCCGCACGGCGGTCGCCATGTGGACCTCGATCCCTCGACCAGCTGCTCGCGCCTCGTTTGCCTGCGGCGAGAGTTGCGCATATGGTCTCCGAGGCCTGCTCTATGCTCTGGGTCTTTCTCGTCTACCTGGGGATCCTTCTGGTGCTGGGCTCCGTGGCCGAGCGATACACCAAGAGCCTCGAGGGCTTCCTCCTCGGAGACCGGAAAACGGGCCCGTGGCTCACGGCGCTCTCGTACGAATCCACGGCCTATAGCGGCTGGCTGATGCTGGGATTTCCCGGCCGGGCTTTCAGCCGCGGGTTCGCGGCGATCTGGGCGGGAGTCGCCTGCGTCATCGGAGATTCGCTCAACTGGATGCTGGTCTCCCGCCGATTGCGAGACGAAACGGCGCGGCTCCGCGCGCTCACGGTGCCCGAGTACCTTGAGCGGCGCTTCCCCAAACCCGACGGGCACGCCCTCCAGCTGGTCGCCTCGCTCGCGCTCGCGTTCTTCATGCTCATCTACCTCTGGGCGCAGTTCGTCGCGGCGGGAAAGGCGATGATGACGATGCTGGAGTGGGGCTACCTCCCCGCGGTCCTGCTATCGGCGATCGTGATCATCCTCTATACGTTTCAGGGCGGCTACCGCGCCGTCGTTTGGACGGACGCGTTCCAGGCGGTGATGATGCTGACGGCGCTCGTCATCCTGCCCGTCGCCTGTTTCGTGAAGATGGGCGGCTGGGCCGGAGTCTCAGAGGCCCTCACGCGCGCCTCCGCGGAAGCAGCGGCTTCGGGGTCCCGAATCGCCGCGACGAGCTCGCACCTCGGCTCATGGTTCGCAGGGCTCGTCGGCCTGTCTCTGTTCTCGTTCCTGTTCGAGGACGCGGGCCTCGGGGCAGGCTATCTGGGTCAGCCCCACATTTCCGTGCGGTACATGGCGATCCGCGACTCCCGGGAGTTGAAGCCGGCGTTCGTGCTCTCGATCCTCTTCGCGATTCTGGTCTGCGCCGGGGCTGTGGCCGCGGGGCTTCTGGGCCACGGCACCTTCCACTTCGGGGACGTCGCCGGGGTCGCGGATCCGAGGCAGCCGCTCCTGGATCCCGAGGAGATACTGCCGCGACTGGCTTTAGCGGTGCTCCCGCCCTGGCTCGCGGGCCTGGTCATCTCCGCCATCATGGCTGCGATCATGTCCACTGCTTCCGGCTTCCTGCTCTCGGTCACGAGCTCGGTGACCGAGGACGTCTATCACCGTCTGTTCCGGCCGGCCGCGGGTCAGAAAGAGTTGGTCCTCATCTCCCGCGCGGTCACCTTGGCCCTGGGCGCTACCGCGGTGGTGCTCGCCCTCGGCACCAATCCACTGGACCCTCAATCGACCGTGTACAAGATCGTGCTCTACGGTTGGGGCGGGCTCGCCGGGTGCTTCTCTGCGCCGGTGACCTTCGCGCTCTTCTATCGAGGGATGACGCGCTCCGGCTGTCTCGCGGGAATGATCTCGGGAGCGCTGACGGTGCTCGTGTGGCGCAACCTTCCGGCGCTTTCGAGCGTCGCCTACGAAGTGCTGCCGGCGATGGCCGTCTCCGCGATCTCGATCCTCGTGGTCTCGCGCCTCACTCGGCCCGCGGCCTAACGGGAGAAGCGCTCCAGAGCGAGCTTCGCGAGCTTCTTCGCCGACTCCGCGTCCGAGGCCACGGCCTCGAGGCTGAATTTCCCGCGAACCACGAGCCTCAACTTCGAGAATCCGTCTTCGTCCTTGAACAGGACGGCCGCGTCTCCGAACCCGGACGGATTCTCGACGATTCCCTCGGTGTACTCGAGGAGCTCGTCATAGTCCTCGGGCGGATAGAACCAGAGCGAATACCCGACGACGGTCTCGGAAGAGCCGGGGTTGGTGACGAGATAGGTGCAGCGGCTGAACTCGTCTTTCGAGGTGAAAGGCTTCGCCTGCTTAAGGGTCTTCCCGAAAAGCCTGGCCACCTCGGGGCCGGGAACGCGCTGACAGACGTCCACCGAGGCGGGGTCCGGAGTCGGCTGGGACAGGAACATCGCCAGAATCAGGAATCTCATCTGGAGATCATAACGCAGTCATCCTCGCGCGTGACTTCTCCCGGCCGCCGATGCAGAATGCGGCGCACGCAGGAGCTCGAGAAATGACGACCGCCTTCCCCATGCTCTTCTCGCCCCTGAAGCTCGGTTCGCACGAGCTGAAGAACCGCATCTGCATGAGCGCCCATGCCGACAGCCTCGGCGAACAGGGAGTTCCAGCCGAGCGCGCCGTCCGCTACTACGAGGCCCGGGCGCGCGGGGGCGCGGGCTTCCTCATGTGCTTCGGCTCGGCGAGCGTTCACCCGGGAAGCTCCGCGCGCGTCTGGAACGGCGTAGAGCTCTTCGACGATCGGGTCATACCCTACCTTTCGACCTTCGCCGATGCCATGCACGAGCACGGGGTCCCCTGCGTCGCCCAGATGACCCACAAGGGCAGACGAGGTCACAGCGAAGGCAACGACTTCCGTCCGCTCCTCGGTCCGTCTCCGGTGCGCGAACCGAACCACCGGGAGACGCCGCACGAGCTCGACCGGAAGACGATCGCCGGGATCGTCCGCGCCTTCGCCGACGCCGCGTACCGGCTGAAGCAGGGCGGGTTCGACGGATGTGAAGTGATGGCGAGCGCCTGCCACCTCGTCGACCAGTTCTGGACTCCCCGCGTGAACCGCCGCACCGACGAGTACGGAGGCGAGCTCGCCTCCCGCATGCGATTCGCGGTCGAGGTGCTGCATTCGATCCGCGAGAGAGTCGGACCGGGCTTCATCATCGGCATCCGGATGACCGGAGACGAGATGCTCGAGGGCGGCATCGATCGACGAACGGCGCAGGAGATCGCCCGAAAGCTCGACGAGCTCGCGGTTCTCGACTATTTCAACGTCGTGGGCGCGAGCTGCGAGACCTACGGTACCGAGGCCCTGACCGTGCCCGACATGAGCTTTCCGGTGGCTCTGTTCACGGATCTCGCGGCCTCGATCAAAGCCGTGGTCGGGGTGCCGGTGATCGCGACCGGCCGCATCAACGAGCCGGGGCTCGCGGAGCGCGTGCTGAGAGACGGACAGGCGGATCTCTGCGTGATGACGCGGGCCCTCATCGCCGATCCGGACCTTCCGCGGAAAGCTCAGGAAGGCCGGCTCGAAGACATCCGGATCTGCCACGGGTACAACTCCGGCTGCATCGATCGCATCTACACCGGGAGGGGCGTCACCTGCGTTCAGAACGCCGTCGCCGGACGGGAGCGCGAATGGTTGG
>DAISKN010000194.1:0-10255 GCA_036820975.1 Acidobacteriota bacterium
GATGCGCAGCGGCAGGAATGTGAACCCGCTGATGATCCCGACGTGCAGCAGGGTATAGACGGCCAGGAACATGATATGAGTCCTCCTCTTCGTGGCTACGCAGGCTCCCCCCCCGGGAGACGCCACTATAACCCGCGTCGACCGAGCGAAAGCCGCCTGACGAAGGACTACGCCGGTCGAGCCGCCGCCTGCCGCCGCTCCGTCACCGCGAGAGCGAGACCTCCGAAGAGCGCGCCCAGGGCGACGGTGAAGGCCATCCAGAACGTCAGCTGGGGGACGACGCCGATGAGAAACCACTTGGCCCATGGGCTCATTTCCAGTACGACTCCCGGAGGCAGGACGTCGTAGTGCGTTCCCCAGTTTCCCAGGATGGCGAGGAGCATCACGAGAACGACGGGGATTCGGGCGACGAGACCGTAGGCCAGGAGAACGCGGCCGAGCGCGCCCGAGCCGTAGCAGGCGACTCCCAGGGCGACGAGCGAAGCCGCGGCGCTCGTCCCGAGTGCGGCGAGCGTCGGTTGATTCGGGTCGACGCCCAGCAGCGTCGCGAGCCCGAAGAAGACGGCGAAAAAAGCGACGACGGCGAGGACCGCGAACCCGACGGTGCGCCAACCCCCTCGGATATCCGGGGACCCCTGGAGCTTCATCGCGAAGTAGATGCCGAAGATCGGGACGAGCCAGGCGATCCCGACGAGCGCCATCCCGCCCCCGGCGTCGGCGTTGAAGAGCGCTCGCGACCAGCGGTTGAGCTCACCCACGAGCCGCAGGAGCGTCACCGCGGCGGTAATGATTCCAGGCACGAGGACCAGACGAAATGTCGACATGCTCCCTCCTCGAAAACGAGGCCATTCTACGATGAAGCGGACGCCGGGGGTTGAGGGTAAAATGCCCGCGCCATGTCCACCGGCGGCGAAGCGCGGCCCTACTTCTCCGACCTCGATCTGTCGCGGCGTCTCGAGAAGGCCGAGGCGCACTCGAACGCCATGTTCGTCGAGGCTCGCGCGAGAACCTACCCGCTGAGCGGCGCCTGCTGGATCGAAGTCGGGGGGGCCTATGCGATGTTCGACGGCGTCGCCTCCCCCGTGACCCAGACGTTCGGGCTCGGTCTATTCGAGACGCCGACCCCGGAAGCGTTCGAGGAGATCGAGAGGTTCTTCCTCCTTCGCAGCGCCCCGGTGCTCCACGAAGTGAGCCCTCTCGCCGGCCTCGGCGTCGTGGCGATGCTGAACGAGCGCGGCTACCGGCCGGTGGAGCTCACGAGCGTGATGTACCGGCCTCTCGCCGGCGGCGGAGACTCCGGCGTTCGCGGAAACGAGCGAGTCCGGGTGCGCGCCATCGAGAAGCACGAGGGAGACCTCTGGGCGCGCACGACGGCGCGGGGATGGAGCGAGTTTCCCGAGCTCACCGAGTTCCTCAAGGAGCTCGCGCCGATGAGCACCGAGAGGCGGGATTCGGTCTCGTTTCTGGCGGAGCTCGATTCCGAGCCCATCGCGACCGGAGTCCTCTGCCTCGGCGGCGGAGTCGCGTACCTCGGCGGGGCCTGTACCGTTCCCGAAGCCCGCAAGCAGGGAGCTCAGAACGCGCTCCTCGCCTGCCGTCTGCGGTACGCCGTCGACGAGGGCTGCGACGTGGCCATGATCTGCACGCTTCCCGGGAGCGCGTCCCAGAGAAACGCCGAGCGCAACGGATTTCGAGTCGCCTACACCCGGATCAAGTGGGGGTTGATGCCGGCGCTGCCGCCGGCACCAACCTGAAGCGCGCGAGCAGGGTGCTCACAGACTTAAGCCCGCACCCTGCGCGAGCGGAGCGAGCACGGCGCGAATGCGCTCTCCCATTGAGCTAGCCGTCCTCCGACACCTCCCTTCGTCACAACCCGCGATCGGAACAGACGACGACCGATCACTCGCGAAGAGCGCGTGAGGCCCGTCTGCCGCCCGGCCCCGGGCCGTATCAGACCTCTTTCGCAAACAAAAAAGCCTTCCGGGGCTCAACCCCAGAAGGCCCGTTATTCGGGACCTGGAAGACTTCTAGGGTGGTGCCTTTCGGGATTCGGCTGACCAGCACGCTGCCGCGGGTATGCCCCTCGAATTCGAACCGAATGTTCCTTGCACCTGCATCGCGAACCTAAGTAGCAAGTTTTTTGGAGTGTCAATGGAAAGTGACCACGGGACCATTTTTTGTCGCGCCGCGATTAGAATCTCCATCGAAGGAGTACGTCATGATGTCCCTGACCCGCTCGCTCTCGATCCTCGTCGCGCTCGTCCTCGCCCTCAGGGTACCGGCCGCGGCGAACGACGTCACCTCGCCCGAGAAGTTCTTCGGGTTCCGGCTGGGCTCCGACAAGAAGCTCGCCCGATGGGACAAGATCGTCGAGTACTACGAGCTCCTGGACAAGGAGAGCGACCGGATCCAGGTGATCGACCTCGGCCCCACGACGGAAGGCCATCCCTACCTTCTCGCGATCGTCACCTCACCCGCGAACATGGCCAAGCTCGAGAGGCTGCGGGAGGTGAACCTCCGTCTCCAGGATCCCGCCGTGCTCGAGGCCGAGATCGAGAAGCTCGTCTCCGAGGGTCGGGCCGTCGTGAGCCAGTCCTTCGGGCTCCACGCGACCGAGGTCGGGGGGGCGCAAACGGCGCCGGAGCTCACCTACGATCTCCTCGCGAGAGACGACGAAGAGACGCAGCGAATCCTGGACAACACCATTCTCCTTCTCTTTCCCTGCTTCAATCCCGACGGCCAGATCATGGTCGCCGACTGGTACCAGAAGAACCTGGGGACCGAGTTCGAGGGACACGACCTGCCGTGGCTCTACCACAAGTACGTGGGCCACGATAACAACCGCGACGCCGACTTCCTCAACATGATCGAGGCGAAGCACACGGCGAAGGTCCTGTATCGCGACTGGAAGCCGCAGGCCTACGTCGATCACCATCAGATGGGAAGCTACGGCGCCCGCATCTTTGTTCCCCCGTACGGCGAGCCCATCCGTCCTCACGCCGATCCTCTCCTCTGGCGCGAGCTCTCGTGGTACGGCGCCCACGTCGCCTACAAGCTCGAGGAGGGCGGGAAGACCGGCGTCCTCAATGCCGGGCAGTATCCGGGCTGGGGCCATTTCGGATGGCACTGGATCACGCCGTTTCACAACATCGCCGGCATGCTGACGGAGTCCGCGAGCGCGAGCCTGGCCAGTCCTCTCTTCATCCATCCCGATCAGTTGAAGGGCGGCGCGCGCGAGTTCCCGGTCTACGAGGCTCAATCCACGATGCCCAACCCCTGGCCCGGGGGCTGGTGGCGGCTTCGCGACATCGTCGAGCAGCAGAAGATCGCCGCCTGGGCGCTCCTGGATATCGCCGCGCGGAACCGCGAGACCGTGCTTCGCGCCAGCCACCTGAAGGCGAGACGCCAGACCGAGCGCGGCGCCGAGGGATCTCCGAAAGCTTACGTGGTCCCGAAAGCCCAGCACGATCCTCGGACCGCCGAGCAAATGATCGAAACGCTCCTGGGGTCGGACGTTCAGATCCAGCGCGCGCGGAAGGACTTCACCGCGGGCGGAATGAGCTACGGCGCCGGAAGCTACGTGATCTCCCTGGCGCAGCCGAAGATGGGTCTCGTGCGGAATCTTCTCGGACGCACGCTCTATCCCGACAACGAATGGACGCGCGCCCGCGACGGCTCGCCGCTGCGACCCTACGATACGGCGACACACACCATGGCCGAGATCATGGGAGTCCGCGTCGACGCCGTCGACGAGGTGGTAACGGGGGATTTCGAGAGAATCACCGCGGCGGCCCCGCCGTCCGCGAGCGTCTCGAGCGGGTCGACCTTCCGCCTCGACGGCCGCTCGAACGCGAGCTTCGAGGCCGTGAACCTTCTGCTGAATCGAAACGCCGCCGTTCACCGTGTGGACGCCGCCGCGGGCGGCCTCCGGCCGGGAGACTTCCTCGTGAGCGGGAGCTCCCGGTCCGTGCTCACCGACGTCGCGCGGGAGGCGGGAGCCGACTTCGAAGCCGTCGAGCGAATGCCGTCCTCCGGAACGCACGAGGTGAAGCGGGAGCGGGTGGCGATGTACCAGCGCTACCGCGGAGGGAACATGGACGAGGGATGGACCCGCTTCGTGCTCGAGCAGTTCCGCTTCCCCTATCAGTCGGTGATGGACGCCGAGATCCGGCAAGGGAACCTGAACGCGAAGTACGACGTGATCGTTCTCCCCCACGACTCGCCGGCGACGATTGAAGGCAAGGAGGAGGAGCGGAGCCCCGGGCAGCCGGAAGACCTCTACCCGCCGGAGTACCGGAGCGGCCTCGGAGACGAGGGAGTGGCGGCGCTGAAGGACTTCGTCGAGAAGGGCGGGACGCTGGTCACCATGGGAGAAGCGGCGCAGTTCGCGATCGAAAAGCTCGATCTGAAGGTGAGGAACGTCCTTCAGAAGCTCGGCACCAGGGAGTTCTTCTGCCCCGGCTCGACGTTGAAGACGCGGTTCGAGAACGATCGTCCGCTCGCCTACGGGATGCCGTCCTCAGGTCTGGTTCTATTCTGGGAGAGCCCGGCCTTCGAGATCCTGCCCTCGAACGACAACGACGACTACGAGATCGTCGCGACTTATGCCGACCGTGACATCCTCCAGAGCGGCTGGCTCGTCGGCGAGGAGCACCTGTCGAAGAGAGCGGCGATGGTCGCGGCGAAGCACGGAGAAGGGCGGGTGGTCCTCATCGGATTCCGCCCTCAGCACCGCGCGCAGACGCACGGAACGTTCAAGCTTTTGTTCAATACGCTCGTGCGGTGACGGCTCAATAAGACGCGGCCCCGCCGTCCGGGGCGCGGAGGTCGAGGCCTCCCTCGAGCATTCCGTCCTTGCGATTCACGACGATGACCTGAGCGACGCCCTGTCCTTCGATCTCCCGGAGGTCGTGGCCCAGCCATTTCAGGATGTTCAGGGTGTCGGGCGAGAACGCCTGCCGCTCGTAGTTGATTCGGTCCGGAAGCCACTGGTGGTGGATGCGGCCGGCGTCGACGGCGGCCTGGGCGTTCATCTTGTGGTCGACGACGTTCAGGATCGTCTGCAGCACGGTGTTGATGATGGTGCGCCCACCCGGGCTTCCCGTCACCATGAAGAGCTCTCCGTCCTTGGCGACGATCGTCGGAGTCATGCTCGAGAGCATACGCTTGCCGGGCTGGGCCAGGTTGGGAGCTGTCCCGATGAGCCCCCGCTCGTCCGTGAGGCCGGGACCGGCGTTGAAATCGCCCATCTCATTATTAAGGAGGAACCCCGCGCCGGGGACGACGATCCCCGAGCCGTACCCGTATTCGAGGGTATAGGTGACGGAGACGGCGTTCCGGTTGGCGTCTACCACGGAGAAATGCGTGGTCTCGGGGCTCTCCGTGGGCCAGGTGAAAGTCTCGGGGGACGACTTCGAGGCCACGTCGAGACGGATACTCCTCCGCAGATCGGCGGCGTAGTCCTTGGAGGTCAGCCGATCGACGGGGATCTCGGGGTTGAAATCGGGATCGCCGAGGTACTGGGCCCTGTCGGAGTAAGCGCGCCGCATCGCCTCGGCCATCCGGTGAAGGCTCCGCGCCGAGCCGAACCCGTCGGCGCCGAGATCGTAGCCCTCGAGGATGTTCAGCATTTGGACGAGAGCGACGCCGCCCGAGCTCGGCGGCGGCATGGAGATGATTTCGTAGCCGCGGTAGCTTCCGCGAATCGGAGTCCGCTTTTTCGGGCGATAGGCTTTCAAGTCCTCGCGGGTGATGATCCCGCCGTTCTTGGCCATCTCTTTCTCGAGAAGCTCCGCCGTCTCCCCTTCGTAGAAGCCTGCGGGTCCCACTTCCGAGATGCGCACGAGAGTATCCGCGAGATCGGGCTGCTTCAGGACCTCCCCGATCTGGTAGGGGGCCCCGTTCTTCGAGAACTGCGCTGCGGTCGCCGGGTACCGCTTCAGCCGTTCCCACTCTTCCGCGAGCGAGCTCGCGAGGCCGTCGGTCATCGGGAATCCCTCCCGCGCGAGACGAATTGCCGGCTCCATCAGTTTCTCCCAGGGAAGGCTTCCGTGCTCCTTCCAGGCGAGGTGCAGCCCGGCGACGGTACCGGGAACGCCGACGGCGAGGTGGGACTCGTGGTGCTTCTCGTAGCTGTACTCGCCTTTCTCGTCGAGCCACATTTTGGGGTTCGCCTTCGCGGGCGCCATCTCGCGGAAATCGTAGGCCGCGGGCTCCCCGGTTTGCGGCCGGAACACGAGGAAGCCCCCGCCTCCGATGTTCCCCGCCGTGGGGTGGGTCACCGCGAGAGCGAAGGCGGTGGCGACGGCGGCGTCGACGGCGTTTCCGCCCGCCTTCATGACATCCACTCCCACCTGGGAGGCGATGTCGCTCTGGGAAATCACCATTCCGTTTTTCGCTCTCGTCGGCTGATTGGCGGCGAACGAGGACGCGGCGACGAAGAGGAAGAGAATGAAGCTCGTGGTTTTGCGAAGTAGAGGCGATCTCATGGGAAGAATTGTACCTCACTCTGATAAGGTTGAACGATGAGGCGCGGGCTCGCTTTCCATGGGCTTCCGATCGCCGTCGTGGCTATCGGAGTGGCCTCGCTGGTGTCGGTTCTGACCGCGGCGCGGGAGCTCCTCTTCCGGGATCCGCCCTATCCCCATCCCGAGCGGCTCGTGAGGATCCAGGAGACCGCCCCCGACGGCAAGCCAGCCGAAGTCGCGCTCCGGAATTTCCTCGACTTCAAGGAACAGTCCCGAAGCTTCGCGCATATGGCGGCCTTTCGCCTTCGCAGCTTCGGTCTGCGGGCGGAAGACGCCTTCTCGAAGACGCGGGTGGTCCAGGTTGGCCTGGTCACGTCGGATTTCTTCGCGACCCTGGAGATCGATCCCGCCGAGGGGCGAATCTTCACGTTCGAGGAGGAGCTCGCGGAAGCGCCGGTCATCGTTCTCGCAAAAGCGTTTGGGAAGAGCCCGGGAGAGACCGTGCTCTGAACGAGGAGCCCCGAACCGTAGTCGGGGTGGTTCCCGAAGGTTTCCAGTTTCCGAGCGCCACCGGCGGCCCGATCCCCGATGCCTTCGTTCCCCTCAGTCACCGCGACTACGGCGGAAAGCGCGCGGTGAGAAGCCTCACCGCCATCGGCCGATTGCGCGAGAGCATCGCGATCGAGAGAGCCGAAGCGGAGCTCGACGCCGTTGCCCGCCGCATCGCGTCGGTCCATCCCGACACCAACGCCGGGTACGGAGCCTCGCTCGTGCCTTTGAAGGAAGCCCTCGCGGGTCGAAACGTCCTACCCGTTGCGCTCCTCGCTTCGTCGGCCATGGCTCTCTTCGGAATCGCTCTCACGAACCTCGCGAGCCTGTTCCTCGCGCGGCTGGTCTCCCGGGGACGCGAAATGGCCGTGCGCACGTCGCTCGGCGCCCGACCGCGGGATCTGTTCGCGCTCGTCTTCACCGAAACCCTCCTCCTGACCCTTGCGGGCGCGGCTTTCGGACTCTGGCTCGGGGGTCTGCTCCTCGATTCGCTTCCACCACTCATCTCGCTCCTGGGAGGCTTCGTTCCCGTCGAGCTGGATCTGGGCCCCGAGGCTTTCCTGGGAGCGGGACTTCTTGCGGCGGCGATCGCCGGATTCGCCGGCACTCTCCTGCCCTGGGCGAATCCCGGCTTCGTCCCGAGGACGATGGCCTCCACCCCATCTCTTCAAAGGTTCCGCCGCGCGCTCGTCGTGATCCAGGTCGGCCTCGCGGTTCTATTGCTGGCGACATCCGGTCTCCTCGGGCGCAGCTTCTCGCGACTCCTGTCCGTCGACCCCGGGCTAGAGACGGAGGGAGCCTACTCGTTCGGAATCGGCCTTCCCGAAATCGTCTACGACTCGGACGCGAAGAAGCTCTCGTTCCATCGCCGTCTCTCGAGCCGGATTCTGGCGATCCCCGGAATCGACTCCGCGGGCGCGGGCCTCGGTCGGGTCCTTTCTCGAGGGAATCCCCTAGGTATCTCATTTCTGCCCGAAGGTCGGACCGCGCCCATTGGCGAATGGCCCCGGGCTTCGGCCCGGCTCGCGAGCCCGGGATTCTTCGAGTCCCTCGGGATTCCCCTCGTTCGAGGTCGAGGCTTCACCTGGGAGGATGACCCGGAGCATCCGCGGGTCGTCCTCGTGAATCGAGCCTTCGAGCAGGCGTTCTACGCCGATCGCGAGGCTCTCGGCGAACGCATCGTTCTGAGCTGGGAATCCGACGGCGAGCCGTTCGAGATCGTCGGCGTGGTTTCCGACACGAGGCAAATCGCCCTGAGCGAGCCGGCGATGCCCGAGATCGTTCTCCCGCTCCCTCGGTTTCCACCCGAGGGAGCCGTGTACGTCTTCCGCACATCACGCCAGGATCCGGGCCTCGCCGATTCCGTCCGCGCCGCGGTCGATGACCTCGACGGCCGGCTCGAGGCGGTGAACGTGAGGCCACTCGATCTGTGGGTGAGCGACAGCGTAGCGGACGAGCGCCTCTCTCTGGTGCTCGCGTCGGCCCTCGGCGGCGCCGCCACGATCCTCGCGGGTCTCGGCATCTACGGGATCCTCGCCTGCTGGGTCTCGTCGAGGAGCGCCGAGATCGCCCTTCGCATGGCGCTCGGAGCGAGCGAGTGGAGCATCCGCGCTTTTGTCGCGAGGGAAGGCCTGAAGCTTGCATGCCTCGGCACGGGGCTCGGGTTCATCGCGTTCGCGTTCGGAGCGCGGCTGCTGCGAAGCCTGGTTTTCGAAGTCGATACCTCGGAAGGCTCCGTTTGGATCCTGACCGCTGCCGCGGCCGTCGCCGTCGCCGGGGTCGCATGTTTCGGGCCCGCGCGGCGCGCCGCGGCGACGACGCCGATGGAAGCGCTGCGCCGGGAATGACTCAGAGCGCGATGAAGATCCGACGGCGATAGAGCACCCACATCACGAGCCACCAGAAAAGCACGGTCGCGAGCGCGAACAGAAGCGAGCCCCGAAGCGACCCCGCCCAGGACGCGAAGGCTCTTTCGTAAAGGAGTTGATAGAGGCTCGAAGAGGAGCCACCCTCGCGCTCGACCTTGTAAAGCATCAGGCTCTTCGCCACGAGACCCGAGAGGACGAAGACGGCGATGGCGTTTCGTCCGAAGACCACGGCGGGCATGGTCCAACCTCGCCACTTCCTCACGTCCACGGTCCAGTAGAGAAAGGCGAGGAACTGGAGAGCGGCGCCGGCGGTGAAAAGAACGTAGGAGCTCGTCCAGAGGTTCTTGTTGATGGGAAACCAGATGCTCCAGAGAAGGCCCGAGAGGATGAGGACCCATCCCGCCGTGAAGAGGGTCGCGGCCGCCTCATGACCGCCGTCGCCTGCGCGCAGACGCTCACCCGCGAGGTAGCCGAGAATCGTGGTCGCGATCGCAGGAAGGGTGCTCAGGAGTCCCTCCGGATCCCACGTCGCTTTCCACAGGTGGCCGCCGAGGAGAAAGCGGTCGAGCCGTGCAGCGAGGTTCCCCTCGAGGGTGAGATCGCTCCCGAGAACCAAGAAGTAGCCGAACAGGAGAAGAGCGAGGACCCAGCAAAGGGCTCTGCGGCCGAGGTGGAGCACGAGAAGCGACGCCGCCAGGTAGCAGACGGCGATCCGCTGCAGAACGCCGGGGATGCGCAGGTGCGAGAAATCGAAGCGCGGGAAAGCCGCCATGAAGAGGCCGAGGCCGAAGAGAACGAGGCTCCGAACGAGTATCTTCGCGAGGGGCGGCGGGCTCCCGCGGGCGGCGAAGGAGAAGCTCATCGCGACGCCGACGATGAACAGGAAGAACGGAAAAATCAGATCGGTAGGAGTCCAGCCGTGCCACTCCGCGTGAAGCAGAGGCGGATAGACGCGGCTCCAGCTTCCGGGGTTGTTCACCAGGATCATGCACGCGATGGTGATTCCGCGAAATACATCGAGAGAGAGGAGCCGCTCCCCGGTTCGCACCGCGAGAGTCTACAATAGCGACCGGCATTCAGGCCCGAGGCGGGAGGTTCACGATGGGAACTCTGTTCACGGCCGCGCTGGTACTGGGACTGTCGGCGGCGGAAGCGGATCGCGCCAGGACGACCGCCCTCTCCTGGGTCGAGGCGAACGCCGACACCCTGAAGCGAGTGAACCAGAACATCTGGAGCTACGCCGAGACGGGCCTCGAGGAAGTGCGCTCCTCGAAAGAGCTCATATCCCTTCTGAAGTCCGAAGGCTTCACGGTGGAGGAAGGAGTCGCGGGGATGCCCACGGCGTTCGTCGCCACCTACGGCACCGGCAAA
>DAISKN010000195.1:0-10254 GCA_036820975.1 Acidobacteriota bacterium
TCTCCCGCCGGAAAGACGTTCAGGAGGAGCTGCTCGATGCGATGAAGAAGCATCGCCTCGACGCCATCGTCTACCCCACGCTTCGGGTGAAGCCGGCGCGCGTCGGCGATCCCCAGCCGGGAAGCTCCTGCACGGTGAGCGCGCACTCGGGCCTTCCCGCCTTCAGCCTCCCCGCGGGATTCACCCGGGACGGCGTCCCGGTGGGGGTCGAGCTTCTGGGAAAGGCGTTCGAAGAAGGAGAGCTCATCGCCATGGCGTACGCCTACGAGCAGGCGGCGCGGCCGCGAAGGTTCCCGCCGCGGACGCCCTCGCTCATGAGCGGCGAGCTCTCGCGGCCCTTCACGATATCGGGAGACATCGAGGGACACGCGGTTCTCGACGTTCCCACACAGACGCTTCGCTACGACCTCCAGTGGTCCGGCATTCTCGACGACGAGATCCTCGACATCAAGCTGCACAAGGAAGAGAAGGACGCCGCGGGGCCCGTGGTCGCACTTCTGGGCGGAGACCGCCGAGGCGAGATCGCCGTCCGAAACGAGGACCTCGACTCCCTTCTCGCCGGAAAGCTCTACCTCACCTTGTATACGCGGGAGAAGCCTCTCGGGGCGGCGCGAGCCCGGGTTCTCGATGCTTCGGATCCCTAGCCGCGGATGACCGGGCTCTCGGCGCGGCTAAGAGATCCTCGAATCCCGGGACTGGTAGGTGCGCTCGCCGCCGGCTTGGCCCTCGTCGCCTTCGTTCTCTCGAGAATCTCTTTCCTCTCGACGATGCCGAGGCCCCTCGCCGATCTCTATCTGCAGGTGTCCGACACCGCGATTGCTCTCGCCCCCGACGGAAACACTCTCGCGTACGTCGCTTATCACGGCGATGACTCATGGGTGGAGCTGCGCCGGCTCGACGATGGAAGCATTCGAAGGATCGCGGTCACTCGAGGCGCGAGAACCCCTCGTTTCTCTGCCGACGGCCGCTACCTCGCTCTCATCGCTTCCGGAAGGTGGAAACGGATCTCGATCGAATCCGCCGAGATGGAGATGGAGCCGGTCGAAGCGCCAGTAGACGTCGAGGACGCGTGTTTCCGGGGTGACGGAAGCGTTCTCACGAGCTCGACGGCCGGGCTCTTCCTGACTTCACCCGCTGGGCAAGCGGCCGAGCTTCTTCGCGCGCGCGTTCACTCGCTCGCGGCGATTGGCGGAAGCGACTGGATCGCCCTGGAGGTCCGTGACGAGGACGGAGCCCGGCTCGAGGCCTTCTCGCTCGCGAGCGGCGCCCGGCGGACGCTCGTGGCTCGCGCCTCGATGCCGCGTTTCCACCCCCCCGATCACCTTCTGTATCTGAAAGACTCGGCTATCTGGCGATCGCGATTCGATCCCGCGTCGGGGGAGCTCGACGGCGGACCCGCGGTCCTGGTTCCGGACGTCGACTGGTTCGACGTCTCCGCGAACGGCACGCTCGCGTTCCGGAGCTTCAGCGGCCCCCGTCCCGCGGTCCGTATCGTCCTGCACTGGGACGAAGAGCTGAACCGCCTGGGTGCGAGGTCTCAACGGATCAGAGGCGACGGCGCGGGCGCCAAACCTCGATAGACGAACTTCTGCACCCGTTTCCCCTCGCAGGTTTCCGTCACGTAGAGGTAGCCTCTGGAATCCGCGGCGATGTCGTGGGAGCCGTCGAAGAGACTGTTCGTGGCTCGCGAACGGGCTACGGACCCCCAGCCACATACTGCGCGTCGACGAACTCCCAGTCCGGGCCGGACCGGTACCAGAGGCGTACATGCACAGCGCTCCCGTCGGCGGGCAGTCCGACCACGTTCACAAAGGTGGCGACCCCGAGCGAGCCGCTGTCGAAGTAATCTCTGGCGCCCGGCCTCGAGCCGGCGAAGAGCCACCATTCGATCACCCTCGTGCCGTTCGCTGTCCAGCGGAAGAGCTGGCTCGGCCCCGTGAGTGTCGCGCCGGGCTCGGGGCTCGTGAATTCAGGCGGACCGCCGCCGCTCGGAGCGCGGGTCAGGTAGATACCCGCCATGCCCTCCTCTTCCGTGGCACCGGCTACCGCCATTTTCGCCGAGATCGCGAGCCACCCGTCACGGAACCCGTCGCGTTCGATACCCATCTCGGTGACGAGCGAATCGAGGGGCGCCTCCGCGTCGAGAACCGGTCCCGGCGTGCTGGTGTCCACCACGACCTCCACGGGCGAATTGCCGGGTCCCTCCCGGAGGTAGATCCCGTCGCGGGGATCGAGGTAGTCGTGCTCGATCGGGTCGAGCTTTCCTCGTCTCGCTTTGAAGACCACGGCCACCCGGCCGTCGGAAAGAGCGGACAAAGCGACGAAGGCCGCAAACCGCCAGCGTGCCGGTTCGCCGTCCTCCTCCTCCTCGTCGCCGGGAACGCGTCCGGAGAAGTTCCAGTACAGGAAATCGTCGAACCTCGGGCCGGTTCGCGCGACCATCCAGCGCACACCCGTTTCCGTGTCGAGCACGAAGATGCCCTGATGGGCCGGAACCTCTACCGGAAAGTCATCTCCGACCTGATCGAGACAAAATGCAATCCGCAACTGGTTGCCCTCGGTCGGGCAGTCGAGCCATAGAGTCTTGGTCGTCGCGCCCCAGGCGCCCCAGAAGGCTACGAAGCGCCCGTCGTAGGCCAGCCCCTCGCCCAGCCGGTTGAACTTGCCGAAAGTGCGGGGGACTCTCGAACCGATACCGACGAGAGTCTCGAGAACGGGCGGCTGCTGAAGAGCTGCCCGGTAGATGCCTCCGTAGTGAGGGTCTTCCTCGATGTCGAGTCCCACGAAGACCATGAAACCGTTCGCGGCGCTGGGCGGAGCCGTCGACCCGAACTCGAGCCCGCGCTGGGCCCGGGGCACGTTCGGTATCTCCGTATCCGAGTTCGCCACGAGCTCCGTGGGAAGCGTGCCCCCGGCGAACGCGTTCGTCAGGCTCCGGTAGAAGACGCCTGTCTTGGCAACCAACGCTCCTCCGTCGCTCTCGGTGTAATTGCCCTTGAACGCGACGACTGCGTCGTCCGTCACCGCGGGGGCTCCGGGGAAGACGTCGAAGTAAGTACCCTGAAGCGCCCCCGGGACGGCGAAGAGCCCGAATCCGGGGACGGCTCCCAGCTTGCTCGCGGCCGTCACCGGCGCACCCGAGGGCTCGCCCGCGGCGAGGCTCGCATAGACACCGGACGTCCCCGCCCGGGTCTCGGTGCCATCCGGAAGCGTGTAGAGCCAGACCGGCGTGTGATTCCCTCTCGTCGCCACGATGTTCTCGCTCTGGGCGATCCGCGGAAACGAGGGAGTCTCGGTGAAAGAAGCATCGAGGTTGTTCGGATCGGGCACCCTGGTATCGAGGCTCGAGCGAAGGTCGAGGATGACTTCTATCGTACTCCCGGGAACGTCCCCGTCAGACATGTCGCGGACATAGATCCCGCGCGTGGGCGGTCCGCCCTGACCGCCCTGGTCTCCCCCCCGGCTGCGCGCTCGAAAAGCGACCAACGCCTGGGAGTTCACGGAGGGCTGGTTGAAGCTGTTGAAAGTCCTACCCGCGGGATTCGTCCCGGTGACGGTACCCGGCATCACGTCGTTCAGGTTGACGACCTTCACCCACCCCGGAGTTCCCGTGGGAACTCCAAGGGTGCGTTGGGTGGCCACATCGGTGATCGTGGTAAACATCCACGGCGCGTCCGCGGGAAACCCCCCGGGTCCGTAGCCGTCGGACAGGATCACGGGGTAGGAGAGGTTGTTCGCTCCCGTTTCACCTCCCTCGGGCTTACAGGGCGGCGGCGTGCCGTCTCTGCAGAGCCTCTGCGCCGGTTCGGCGCTCGGGCCGAACTGAGGCAGAACGAGTAACAACAAAGCGAAGAGCGCCGTGCTCATGATGATTGTTTTCTTGAAGACGTTCGAGGACATGACTGTCGCTCCTTGTTCTTATGAACGATGTGAACGTGGGGCGGATCGGGTACGCGTGATGCGACCCGATCGTCGGAAGGAAAGAAAAACTCAGGACCGGAGCCGCGTCTCTCGCAGCAGTCCAAACGACGCGGCGAAACGTTAGCGGAACGGAACGGAGCAGGAACCAAAGTGGCCGTGGACAGTTGGACTGCGACTGCCATACAAGAGCCTATCCGACCTCCCTCCTCCGTTTGCGTCTATCGAGACTGCAAAAGCGATGCCGCAGCCCTATGCCGGAAGTCGAGTATTTCTCGTCGATGAAACGGGAGGATCGGAGCTTCGAGCGCCACAGCGCGCAGGGTGGGGCGTAGGCTCGCAGTCCCTCACCGTCACCGAAAGAGAAAGTGGTATATCGAACCCTTGGGGCCGCCTGACTCGAGGCGAGTTACCGGATCAAAGGAGGAGCCGCGGGCGCCAACCCTCGATATACGAACTTCTGCACGCGCTTTCCCTCATAGGTCTCCGTGACGTAGAGGTTGCCTTTGGAGTCGGCAGCGATGTTGTGCGAGCCGTAGAACTGTCCCGCCCAGCGGCCGGCGCCCCCGAACGCCGTCACCACCTCGAGGGTTTCACGAAGGAGGATCCAGATCTGCTGGTTGGTCCCGTCGGGTACGAAGAGATAGGTCTGCGCGGGGTCGGCGGAGAACGCGATGTCCCAGACCGAGCCGCTCCCGAGCGTCTGCCTCGCGACGAACGCTTCCTTCACGAACGTGCCGTCCTTGCGGAACACCTGGATGCGATCGTTCGTGCGATCGCAGACATAGAGCAGGTCGTCCCGGGAGATGCGGACGGCGTGCACGATGCGAAACTGCGGCGCCGGCGGACCGTCCGGGTCGTACTGGCTCGGCCGGTTCTCGTGCTGCACCGCGCCGCTGAAGGGACTCGGGAGGTGCTCGCCCTTCTGCTCGAAATACGAGTCGTCGGGTTTGTTTCCGTAGGCGCCCCAGTGGCGTTTGTACGCGCCCGTTCCCGCATCGAAGACGACGACCCGGTGGTTCACGTACCCGTCGGCCACGAAGAGCTCGCTCGCCGGGCGGTCCACGATCATGTGCGCCGCCCCTCCCAGATTCCCAGGGTCGTTGCTTCCGCGGTTCTGCCCCTTGCGGCCGATCTGCATCAGGAACTTGCCTTGCCGGGTGAACTTCAGAATCTGCGCGTCCTTGGGGCCGCCTCCCGCGAGCCAGATGTTGTCCTCGTCGTCGACGTGGACACCGTGCTCGAGATCCGGCCACTCGTAGCCGGGGCCCGGCCCTCCCCAGGCATGGACGACGTTTCCCTCGGGATCGAACTCGAGAACCGGTGGCGCGGGCCCCCAGATCGAGCGGGTTTCGTTGGGCTGCAGCGTCCCCGGGCGGTGGACGATCAGGACGTGATCCTTCGAGTCGACGGCGACTCCGACGACCGCGCCCACCAGCCAGCGGTTCGGAAGGGGCTTCGGCCAAGCCGGGTCGACCGCGAATGAGGGCGCTTCGACGGGCGCCCCGCTCGCGGCAGGCGCCAGGAGACATCCGAACGCGGCCGTCGCCGCGGTCAGCCGGGTCAAGGATAGCTCGAGGATCGTTCTCATAGGATGGACAGAATATCTTCGGGCGCAGAGTCCTTCAACGAAGAAGCGCTCGAGCTGCGCCCGTCGAAGGTCTCGGGTACGGGACTCGCGCGGTCTCGGCGGCCGAGGAAGAGCTCGGCCCTAGAGCAAAGACTTGAGCTTCTCGTAATCGAGGGGCTTCAACAGATGGGCGTCGAAACCCGCCTCTCTCGTCCGCTTACGATCCTCCGGCGATCCGTAGCCGGTAAGGGCGATGAGGCGCAAATCCCGGTTCTCCTCCCGCTGCCGGAGTCTCCTCGCAATCTCGTACCCGTCGATGTCGGGCAAGCCCAGATCGACGATGGCCACATCGGGGTTGACGCGGCGCGCGGTGTCCAGCGCTTCTCGCGCGTGCGTCGCCTGGTGCACCTCGTGACCCGCCGCCGAAAGGGACATCCGCAGCGTCTCGAGCGCGTCGCGGTTGTCTTCCACGACCAGGATACGCCTTCGCTTGAACGGCTTACTCGACGGTTTCGCCGCCGCGTCCCCGTTGTCGCTCAAGGCCGGAGGAGGCGGAATCGCCGGCACGCGTACCGTGAATCGGCTCCCGCGATCTGGACCGAAGCTGACGGCCTCCACCGAGCCCCCGTGCAGCTCGGTCAACCGTCGCACCAACGTGAGGCCGACTCCCAAACCCCCTTCGGCTCGATCGAGGCTGCGGTCTCCCTGTACGAAGAGGTCGAAGACTCGAGGTAGCAAGTGCTCGGGAATGCCGATGCCGTTGTCCTCGACGCGTATCACGGCATCGCCTCGCTCGGATCCGACGGAAACCCGGATGCGTCCGCCCGCGGGAGTGTACTTCACGGCGTTTCCCGTCAGATTGGAGACGATTTGCTCGATTCTCACTTCGTCGGCCTCGACCCAGACCGGCTCGAGGGCGAACGACACGTCGTGGCGTTCGAGTCGCCCGCTGGCGCGCATCGAGCCAACGGCTCGAGTCACCGACTTGCTGAGATCGAGAGGCGCTTTGTGGAGAAGAATCTTCCCGGTCACTATCCGACCCATGCTCAGCAGATCGTCGATGAGTCGAGTGAGATTCCGCACCTGTCGGAAAATCACCTCGCGCGCGAACCGTGACGCTTCCTCGCTGGCGTCTCCTTCGAGCACACGAAGGGCGTTGCTGATCGCTCCCAGAGGGTTTCTCAGCTCGTGCCCCAGCATCGCGAGAAACTCGTCCTTGGCGCGATTGGCCTGCTCCATTTCCGCGTATATCGCCTTGAGCTCCCGCTCGGCTCGCTTCTGGGCCGTGATATCCCGGGCGATCTTGGATGCGCCGGTGACGCGTCCCGTACCGTCCCTGAGCGGCGAGACCGTGAGCGAGATGTCGACCCAGCTTCCGTCCTTTCGCACCCGCACGGTCTCGAAGTGCTCGACGCTCTCGCCGCGCATGATGCGCCTCAGGACGTCCGCTTCCTCGAAATGGCGCTCCGGCGGAATGATGACGGTGATCGGCTTGCCTATCATTTCCGCGGCCGTATAGCCGAAGATCCTCTCGGCGGCCTTGTTCCAGGAGGTGACGACCCCGTCGAGGGTCTTGCTCGCGATGGCGTCGTCGGAAGACTCGACGATCGCAGCGAGGCGAGCGCTGTACTCCTCGCTCTGCCTCGTCTCCATCGGGCTCGGTCGTTGCATCTTCATCAGACGGCGGAAAAGGGCACCGGAATCTTACGCGAACGGAATACAGAAGCCGACGGTTTATTTTTCGACTTTTCGGTCAAAATGGCTATCCGGGTTCCGCTGTAGACGACCTCAACGGCCCCGAGGGAACGGATTTTCCCCATCCTGGATGCTGAGCGGACCCGGAGGTCCGGGCGAGGCCTCAGTGTGTCTCCCGCGCCGCCGATGCTTCGGGTCCAGCGCGTCCCGGAGTCCGTCCCCGAGAAGACTGAAGCTCAAGACGAGAACCGTGAGGAAGAACCCGGGGGCGAACGCCGCCACGGGCGTCGCCCGCACCAGTTCCCTGCCCTTGCTCAGCATCGCGCCCCACTCCGGATGCGGCGGCTGCACGCCGAGCCCCAGGAACGAGAGCCCCGAGGCGATTAGGATCGCTGTCCCGAGCTGAAGAGTCGAGGCGACGACCAGAGGGGTGAGGGCGTTCGGGAGCACCTGTCCGAGGATGACGCGAACGGCGGAAGCCCCGAGGGCCCGGGAAGCGGCGACGTGGTCGCGCTCCAGGATGGAGAGTGCCGAGCCCCGGGCCAGCCGCGCGAACGTCGGGGTCGACATCACGGCGACGGCTATGGCGGTGTTCTCGACTCCGTTTCCGAGAACGACGACGACGGCGATCCCCAGGAGGATCCCGGGAAACGCGAGGAGCACGTCCATCGCTCTCATCAGGGCGGCATCCACGATGCCTCCGTGGTAGGCGGACAGAAGTCCGACGACGGTTCCCACGAGGAGCGCGAGGCCGACGCTCGCGAAGGCGATGCCGAGCGAGATCCGCGCGCCGAAGAGGAGCCGGCTCCAGATGTCGCGGCCGAGGTCGTCGGTGCCGAACGGGTGCTCGAGGCTCGGACCGGCGTAGTTGTTCGCAAGGTTCTGCTCGAGCGGGTCGAAGGGGGCGACGGCCGGGGCGAAAAGGGCGAGCGCGCCGACGACGGCGATGACCAGGGCGCTCGCGAGGGCGGCTTTGCTCATGCCGCGACCCGGATGCGCGGATCGACCACGGCGTAGAGAACGTCGGTCGCCGCGTTCACCAGGATGAAGAGCCCGGCGACGAAGAGCATGGTCCCCTGGATCATGGGATAGTCGCGCCAGAGGACGGCGTCGACGAGGAGCCGCCCGACTCCGGGAATGGCGAAGACGCTCTCGACCAGCACCGCGCCCGCGATCAGGTTTCCGAAGCGCAGGCCCACGATGCTCAGGACGGGAATGAGGGCGTTTCCGAGCGCGTGCCGCAGGATCACGGTCGATTCTCTCTCGCCTCGGGCCCGGGCCGCGCGCACGAAATCCTGTCCCACGACGTCCAGCATTGCCGAGCGCGTCATCCTCGAGATGATCCCCGCGGATTGGGCCCCGAGCGTGAGGATGGGAAGCACGTAATGGGCCGGCGTCGCGATCCCTATCGAGGGGAGCCAGCCGAGGGCGAGGGAGAACATAAGCATCAACATCAGCCCCAGCCAGTACGACGGGGTCGAGACCGCCAAAAGGGCCGTGACCATCATCAGAGCGTCGCCCAGGCGGTTGTGGCGCATCGCGGCGAGGATTCCGCTTCCGATGCCCATCGCGGTAGCGAGGACGATCGCTCCGAGGGCGATTACGAGAGTGTAGGGGAACCGATCGAGGATCTCCCGCAGAACCGGTAGTCCGGTGCGTATGGAGATCCCCAGGTCCCCCTGCAGCGCGTTCCAGAGAAAGCTCCCGTACTGGACAGGAAGCGGACGATCGAGACCGAGATCGCGGCGGATCCTCTCGAGCACTTCCGGCCCCGCCTCGAGCCCGGCGACGAGGAGCGCCGGGTCGCCGGGGATCATGTGGATCATCGAAAACACGACGAGCGAGGTGAAGAGAAGCGCGAGAAGCGCCTCGAGGAGCCTTCGCGAGAGATAGCGAAGCACCGGCTACGGCGAGGTTACGTAGGCGCGCTCGAAAGTGACGAGCCCGAGGGGAGAGATCGTCACCGAGGCCACGTTCTCCCGCGTGGCGACCACGTGGAGGTTGTCGTAGAGCCAGATGGCTCCCGGGTCCTCGAGGTAGACGATCTCCTGCGCCCGGAGGTAGAGCGCGTTTCTCGCCTCGGCGTCGATCTCGCGCATCGCGCGCTCGATGAAGTCGTCGAACTCGGCGTTGGAGTAGTAACCGTAGTTGTTCTCGTTGCGCTCCTGGGTGCGGAAGATGGGCCTGAGGCCCCAGTCGGCGTCGGCGGACGACGCTCCGGCGCCCATTATGAAAATGTCGAGCGGGCAGTCCTCGGGGAGGAGGCCCCCCCAGTACTGCCGGATCGTCCCCCACTCCAGGACCTCGATCTCCGCCTTGATGCCGACTTTGTCGAGCTGCGCCGCCATCGCCTGCGCCAGCTCGACCCCCATGTTGTAGCGGGGCGTGGTCGTGATCCGGGTCTCGAAGCCATCGGGATAGCCGGATTCGGCGAGGAGCCTCTTCGCCTTCTCCGGGTCGTAGGGAATCTCTCCGAGGTCGGCGCGGCCGCGGATCCTCCGGGTCAAAGGCCCGGTCGAGGGCTCCGCCATGCCGGGCATGAGGTTCTCGAGAATCGACCGCCGGTCGATGGCGTACGAGATCGCCTGGCGTACCCGCGGGTCGGTGAACGGTTTCCTCTTGCAGTGGAATCGGAACTGCTGCGATCCGATGGAGACCGTCTTTCTCACCACCACGTCGGGGTCGCTCTCGAGCCTCTTCAGATCCGCGGGCGGAATCTGGGTGATGACGTCCACGTCGCCGGACTCGAGCGCGATGACCCGGGAGGAAGCCTCGGGAATCGGTCGATAGACGACGGTGTCGAGCTTCCCCTTCTCTCCCCAGTAGTCTTCGTTCCGCTCGAGAACCAGCTCCAGGTCCTTCCGCCAGCTCCGGAGCCTGTAGGGACCGGTGCCGGAGTTCTCCTTCGCCGGGCTCACGATGGCGGCGGAGACGTGGGCCATCATCGGCTCGAAGGCGCCGAAGGGATAGCGGGTGACGACGTTCACCGTGAAGTCGTCGAGGACATCGACGCGCTCGATGGGGGCGAAGAGGTCGCGGCGATTGTGCCCCTGCTCGGGGTCGAGAACTCG
>DAISKN010000196.1:0-10240 GCA_036820975.1 Acidobacteriota bacterium
GTTCTACTACTCGGAGGGCGGCGCGTTTCCTCCCTCGGGCCGCGAGACCATGAACCGGTTCTTCGCCCGCTTTCTCGACGAGAAGGGGCTCGAGCCTCGCGCCATCTACGGGGTGCACAACGACGGGGCGGCGCCCCCGGAGCGGCTCGTCGACTCCATGCGGTGATAAGATCGCCGTCATGCGGAAAGCGTGGCGCGCTCTTCTTCTCCTGGCTGCACCCACTCTTGGCACTCTCGCCGCCTGGTACGTAGCGTCAGCGCAAAGCGGGCAGTCCCGTGAGCAGGCGGCCCTGGCCGAGCCCTTTCGCGGAGTGACCACGGGCGGCCGCCCCGTCGAGAATCTGTTCCCCATCCGGGTCACCGGTGTTTCGACGGCTCCGGTGGTCGATGCGGCGAAGACGTTTCTCTCGGCCCTCTCTTCCGAACAGCGCTCGCGCACGGAGTATCCCGTGGACGACGTCGAGTGGCGCCGCTGGAACAACGTCCACCGGTACACCCGCCAGGGCGTGAGCTTCAAGGAGATGGACGAGAGCCAGCGCGAGGCGGCATTCGGATTGCTTCGCGCCGGACTCAGCGCCCGGGGATTCGAGAAGGCGCGCAACGTGATGCGCCTCAACCAGCATCTCGCGGAGCTCGTCTCGAAGCCCGAGGAGTACGGCGAGTACCTCTACCACCTCACGGTCATGGGTGAGCCGTCTACGGTCGCGCCCTGGGGATGGCAGCTCGACGGGCATCACCTCGTCGTCAACTACTTCGTTCTCCGCGACCAGGTGGTCATGACCCCCTCGTTCATGGGCTCGGAGCCGGTGGTGGCGCTCTCGGGGAAGTACAAGGGAACCGCCGTGCTCCAGGACGAGCAGGACAAGGGGCTCGCCTTGATGTCGGCGCTCGACGAGGGGCAGCGAAAGAAGGCCGTTCTCGGGTTGGAGAAAACGGCGAACGACGCGAAGGCGCAGGCGTTCTCGGACAACCTGGTCCTGGCCTACGCCGGCTTACCCGGGCGGGAGCTCTCGAGCTCCCAGAGGAAGCTCTTTCTCGATCTCATCGGCGAGTACGTGGGAAACACGGACGACGGCCACGCGCGAATCAAGATGCAGGAGGTGGAAGCCCATCTCGACGAGACCTACTTCGCCTGGATCGGCGATACCGGCCCCGAGAGTATCTTCTACTACCGGGTGCAGAGTCCCGTGATCCTCATCGAGTTCGACCACCAGGGCCCGATCGCGCTCGAGGGCCCGAGAGTCCCCTCGCGCCGCCACGTCCATTCGCTGGTGCGAACCCCGAATGGAAACGACTACGGGAAAGACCTCCTGCGCCAGCACTACGAGGCCCACCGGACGGACCCGGCGCACGGACACGCGCACGAGCTTCCGAGGCGCTAGATCCCGAAAACCCGCCGAGCGTTCCCGCCCCGAACCCTGTCTCGGACGTCGCCCGCCAGGGCGTCGACGCGGGAGAGGCAGCCCGCCATATCCCCGATGTTGTGGGGATAGTCGGAGCCATAGAGAACGTTCTCGGGGCCGCAGACGGAGACCGCGAGGTCGAGCGCTTCCTGCCGGAAGACCACCGTGTCCACGAAGATCCGGCGCAGGTACTCGCCGGGCGCCACGTCGGTTTGAGCCCGGCACGTCGGGATCCGCTCGTGGCAGATATCGAGCCGCCCGATGAGGTACGGAAGCGCTCCCCCGCCATGGGATGCGATGAGCTTGAGATTCGGATAGCGGTCGAGAAAGCCGTCGTAGAACATGCGGGCGAGGGCGAGCGTGGTGTCGAACAAGAACCCCACCGGAGGCACCAGGTTGTGCTTCGACATGTCCATGTCGCGGACTCCCGGGGGCGCCGTCGGATGCACCAGAACCGGAAGCGCGGCGTCATCGATCGCCTGCCAGATGTCGGAGAACGCCGGCTCCGTCAGAGATCTTCCGTCGACGTTCGCGAGCACCATCACGCCGACCGCGCCTTCTCGAATTGCGCGCGCGAGCTCCTCGAGAGCGAGGGAGGGATGCTGCCAGGGAAGCGATGCGAACCAGCGGATGCGATCGGGGTACGTCCTCTGGGCGGCCGCCATGTCGTCGTTGAGAATGCGGGCCGCCTCCAGGCTCGTCGACGCATCACCCCAGTAGACGTTGGGACAGGTGAGAGAGACCACGGCAATGTCCACTCCCGCACGGTCCATGTTCCGGATGCGGAGCTCGTAGTCGAACATCTCTGGAAGCGGCGTCATGAAAGGTGCTCCGTCCATGTGGATGACGTCTGGAAGCGTGCCGACGGCGGATACGCTGTAGCGCGGTCCGCCTTTGCGCTTCAAGAGATCGAGCCACTCCCGGTGGAGCATGTGGGTATGGACGTCGATGACCGGGCTTTTCATCAACTCACCGCCGAAACGCGACCTTTCCGTCCACGATGGTGATTTCGGCCCGGAGGTCCAGGAGCCGATCGGGGGAAACGCTCAACGGGTCACCGGAGACGACCACGAGGTCGGCGAGCTTCCCCACCTCGATGCTTCCCTTGATGTCCTCCTCGAATCCCGACTCCGCGGCCCAGAGGGTGTGCATCCGGATTCCGTCCATCACGGTTATCGCTTCCTGAGGGTCGACCTCGGTCCCGTCCCGCGAGGTCCGGAGAACGGCTCGTGTGATGGGAAACCACGGGTTGATGGCTCGCGTCATGGTGCCGAGGGTGTCGGAGTTGCCGGGGGGATGAAAGCCGCGCTCGATGAGGGTCTTGATCGCGTAGGAGGTGACTCCGGGCCGAGGGCGGCGGGCTCCCGTGGAGGCCCAGAGGAACGAGGCCTCGGGAACGGGAATGATTTTCCCGCGGGCCATCCGACTGTATCTCTCCTCGGCGTCCTTCAGGACCACCGCGTTTCCGAAATGCTCGATGCGATGGCGGGCATCGGCGCGCGGGAGCTCCTCTTGCGCGGCCTCGAAGGCATCGAGGGCGATGTCCTGCGCGCGGTCCCCGATGGCGTGAATCCAGATCTGCCATCCGGCCTCGTGCGCTGCGAGGACCTGCTTCGCGAGGAGCTCTGGAGACCGGGACAGCGTTCCGCGGTTGTCGGTCGTTCCGGGATGGGGGTCATAGGTGGCGGCGCTCACCCCCGCTCCGTCCAGGAGGACCTTCACGGCCCCGACCTTCAGCCAGTCGTCCCCGAAGCCCGTCCTGAGTCCGGTCTTCAGCAGGTCGTCGAGCTCGAATGCGTATCCCGGGCCGATGAAGTAGCTGATCGAAAGCCTCACGGGAAGCTCGCCGGAGTCCCGAAGCTCCTGGTAGATGCGGACGGGCTCGACGGCGTGGGGCATCTCGTAGACCGTCGTCACGCCCTGCGCTAGGAACAGATCGTGCAGCGACTGCCGGATCGCTTCCTTCATCTCCTCGTAGGTGGGAGCGGGCACCTTGGCGAGCCGGGTCGCGGTCTCGCGCAGGACCTCCGGCTCTCCGTCGGCGCCGTGGTCGATCGTCCCGCCCTCCGGGTTGGGCGTGTCTTTCGTGATGCCCGAGACTTCAGCCGCCCTCCGGTTGATGAGGAAATCGTGCGCGCTCCAGCGAAGAAGCACGGGATGATCGGGGATGGCGCGGTCGAGATCCGCGCGCTTCGGCATGGGCTGGGCGTACGTCCCCTGGCCCACGATCCATGTGCCTTTGGGAAGTTCTCGCGCGCGCGCCTCGAGCTTCGTCAGGATCTCCTCCGGACCGGAGAGAGGCGGCGCCTGGATCTGGACTCGAAAATGCTCGTTCTCCGCGGTGCCGTCGATATGGGTGTGAGCGTCGATGAACCCGGGAAGGAGCGCCCGCCCGGATAGCTCCACCACTTCCGTCCGCGGCCCAATCCAACGGGCCATCTGCTCTTCCGACCCGACCGCGACGATTCGGTATCCCTTTACGGCGACCGCGGAGGCGACCGTGTTCATCGCGTCGACGGTGATGACCTTCCCTCCGCGCAGCACGAGATCGGCCGACTCGGGAGCGGCGGGTTGAAGCCAGGAGGCGGCGAGGAAAAACGGCACGATCGAGCTGACCATGGGGCGGAAGTATACTCCTCTCTCCCGATGAGTCGTCCCGTCCGCACCCGAGTGCTCGGCTTCGCGTTCGCGCTCTCGGTCATCACCTACCTCGACCGGGTCTGCATCTCGACGGCGGCCCCCTACATTACGAAAGAGCTCGGCCTCACCATGCTCCAGATGAGCGTGGTCTTCAGCGCCTTCACCCTCGCCTACTCTCTCTTCGAGATCCCCTCCGGCTGGCTCGCGGACACCCGGGGTGCCCGGTCGGTCCTCACCCGCATCGTGCTCTGGTGGTCGGCGTTCACGATGCTGACAGGCACCGCCTGGAGCTACGCGTCCCTCGTCGCGACGCGCTTTCTCTTCGGCGCCGGGGAAGCCGGCGCTTTTCCCGGAGTCTCCCGTGCATTCTCCCGGTGGTTTCCCTTACGCGAGCGCGGACGCGCGAACGGGTTCTTGTTCCTCGGCTCCCGCGTCGGCGGTGCCATCGCGCCGGCGCTTTCGCTTCTGGTGATCCACCAGTGGGGTTGGCGGATCAGCTTCGTCGCGTTCGGAAGCATCGGCATCGTCTGGGCGTTTCTCTGGTACCGGTTCTTCCGCGACGAGCCGGAGGATCATCCGGGAGCGAGCGCGAGAGAGATCGAATGGATCCGCCAGGACGGCCCGAGAGAGACGGTCCATCGCGCCGTCCCCTGGGGGAAGCTACTCGGGAGTCGTAACTTCTACGCGATCTGCGGCATGTACTTCGCCTTCGGCTACGGTCTCTACTTCTACTTCACCTGGCTCCCGACGTACCTCATCCAGGTCCTCGGTTTCTCCGCGTTCGCGGGCGGCGCGCTCGCGGGACTTCCATTCGTGCTCGCGGGCGGCGCCGACATTCTCGGCGGTTTCCTGACGGATCGCCTCTCGTCCATCCGCGGCCTCAAGGTGGGCCGCTCCGTTCTGGGGTGCTGCGCTTTTCTCGGGTCGGCCTTTCTCCTCGTAGGATCGACGGCCGTCGACGATCGACTTTCGAAAGCGATTCTCATCGCCCTCGCTCTCGCGTCCGCCGACCTCGGCCTCGCCGCCGCCTGGGCGGTCTGCCTGGACGTGGGACGACGCCATGCGGGAGTGGTGACGGGGGCGATGAACACCTTCGGAAACCTCGGCGGTATGTTCGCGCCGCTGGTGGTCGGCTACGTGGTCCAGAGATTCGGGTCCTGGAACGTCGCCTTCCAGGTCTCGGCGGGAATCTACGCCGTCGGAGGTCTTCTCTGGCTCGCCATCGACCCGACCCGCCGCCTCAACGAAGAGGCGTAGGCCCCGTGTACTCGAGGATGTAGAGACCGCCGGTGTCCCGGTCGTTGGCGTACATCCAGCCCTTCTCGTCGACGTACACGTCGTTCAGCTGGATGGCGCCCGTCCGGTTCCCGGGCGGGGCCTCCGGGATCAGGTACGCGATCTCTTCCGGATGCTCGGGGTCCGCGATCGAGTAGATGCGCACGCCCCCCGAGAAGAACGTGCCGACCACGGTCTCCTTCAGAGTCTTCGAATGGGACCCCGGACGATTCACGTGGATGTTGTGCGCCCCGAATCGACCTCCCCGCTTGCAGAGCTCGTCGAGGTTCGGAGGCGACGGGAGAACGGCGACGGGATTGGGGCTTCGCTCGTCGGCGATGTCGACCAGCCAGATGCGCTTCGGCCAGTCCGCGCACTGATCCCGCACTGCCTCTTCCGCGGCGACGAGGAGATTCCGATCGAAGAGCGGGAGCGCGGTGTGCGCGTATCCGACTTCAGGCGGATACCAGGATCGGCGCGCGACGAGCCTCGGATGGGCGCGGTCCGCGATATCGAGGATGACGATTCCGCCGTCGATCCACCCGACGTAAGCGCGATCGGGCCTCTCCGTGGAAACGAACGGCGAATGGATGCGATATCCGCCGTCGATCTTCAAGCGTGTCGGAGGAGGCTCGACGTCGCCTTGGCGGGTTCCAGGAAGCCACCACCGGCCGACTTCCCGCGGGCTGCGCGGATCGCGCAGGTCGACGACCATGAAGAACTGATCGTCGCTCGGGTGCGTGGGAGTGAAGTCGGCCGCGCCCGTCGCGAGGTACGCGTACTCTCCGTCGACGAACCAGACGAAGTGAACCCCCCGCGAATGCGGCCCCGAGGTGTCGAAGAACGCGACCTCCTTCGGAGCGTCCGGCGACGATACGTCGTAGATACGCATCCCAGCGTGAGGAAGGCCCACGCTCGCCGTCTGATGGGCGACGGCGAGAATCGACCCCGAGAGCCCGAGCGAATTGCACCGCACATCAGGACTCACGGTTTCGACCTGAGCCAATACGCTCGGGGCGCGCACGTCGGTGACGTCGACGACGCTGAAGCATACGGGAGCGCTCTCGTGCGCGAGAAAGAGGACCCGCCGACCGCCGTCGTACTCCCGCAGCGCCAGCCCCTCTCCCCCGTTCCCGCGCCCACGGAGATCGCTCCGGCCCACGATGCGCAGGTTCAGGGCTTCGGGCTCGGCGGCTCCGGCCGCGAGGAGAAAGGCGAAAAGTATCCACATCAGGGGGTACAGTACCACCATGACGGTCTATCGATTCCGATGGCTGCTCCTCGTCCTGGCAGAGTCGTGCCTTCTGATTTTCGTATGGTGGATCGCCGGTCCACTGCTTTTCGGAGGGAATTCCGAGACTGCGGCGCCCATAATCTGGTGGCTCCCCACCTCGCTCCTCAATTTCGTTCTACCCGAGGACGCTTCCGATTCGATGATTTACGGGTTCAACCTGGCCATCTTCTTCGGGTGCATGCTCCTTACTCAATGGTTCTTTCTCCGCCCGCGCCGAGGATGGACGTTGGGCCTCGGAGAAACCGCGCGCCCGATGAAAACGGCGGTCGTCGCTGCGGCCTTCCTGGCGATGATGCTGACCGTCGGAGCGATCCTGACCGTTTTGGAGCTCATCGAGTTGTCGGATGACGCCATCGACAACGAGTGGGTGGTCCCGGTTGCGGCCACTGCGGTCTGGATCGGATGGGCGCTTCTGTTCTACGCGTATTGGAAAAAGGGTACGCGGCTCGATCAGCTGCAGAGGATGGCCCATCGCCTCATTGTCGGGAGCGTCCTCGAGCTTTTCGTGGCCACAGGCGTGTTTGTGTTGAAGCCGGACACGGAAAACTGTTGGTGTGCCAGAGGCTCCTATGCGGGTCTCGTCTTCGGCGCCACCGTCATGATCTGGGCCTTCGGGCCCGGGCTGCTTTTTCTCTTCCTGCGTGAGTCGCGGTATCGCCGCGGCATCGATCATCCGCCACTGACGCCGTGAGCCCGGCGATTCCGCCTATTGGGACCGGCTCCTGCGACCTTCACCGATCTCGAAGGTGAACCGGGGCGGCGGTGCCCCGCGGCCCACCGCGAAGACGATGGAAACGCCGCGAGACTCAGGGTTGCGTCCGGCGTTGCATAGAGAACGCTCGCGAGAGCGCGCATCGCCACGAACGAGAGAGCGAGCCTAGAGCCGAGCTAACGCCGACGATGAACGCCGCGCGCTTCAGCATGGGCGGAACCACGTCCGCCCGGGGCTCGCTCGCAGCGCCGCCCGAATTCCGATCTCCCGAGTCCGCTGCCGCGTGCCGACGAATGACGCGAGCGCGCCGTTGCGCTCAATTTATTGGACATGTTAGATTTCTCTCTCCAACCGAAGGGAGCGCCATGGCCACCACGAAGCCCGCCGGACTCGATTTCGACCTCGAAGCCTTCTGGATGCCGTTCACCGCCAACCGGCAGTTCAAGGCGAATCCTCGCCTTCTCGTCGCGGCCGAAGGCATGTATTACACCGCGGAAGACGGTCGCAAGATCTTGGACGGCGTCGCCGGACTCTGGTGCGTGAATGCCGGACACGGGCGGAAGAAGATCACCGAGGCCGTTCAGAAGCAGGTGGCCGAGCTCGACTTCGCTCCCGGCTTTCAGATGGGGCACCCTGGAGCGTTCCGGCTCGCCCATCGGCTCGCGGAGATCGCTCCCGCGCCGCTGAAGCACGTCTTCTTCACCAACTCAGGCTCCGAGTCGGTGGACACTGCCCTCAAGATCGCGCTCGCCTATCACCGCGTGCGGGGCGAGGGCGGCCGCCAGAGGCTCATCGGGCGCGAGCGCGGCTACCACGGGGTCGGCTTCGGCGGGATGTCCGTCGGTGGCATCGCGAACAACCGGAAGTTCTTCGGAAGCCTCCTGGCCGGAGTCGATCACCTTCCCCACACTCACGACCTCTCTCACAACGCGTTCAGCCGCGGGGAGCCCGCGTGGGGCGCCCATTTCGCCGATTCTCTCGAAGCCATCGTCGCGCTCCACGACAAGTCGACCATCGCCGCGGTCATCGTCGAGCCCGTCGCCGGATCTACGGGCGTCCTCATCCCCCCCAAGGGCTACCTCAAGCGGCTTCGTGAGATCTGCGACAAGCACCAGCTCCTTCTCATCTTCGACGAAGTCATCACGGGTTTCGGACGCCTCGGCGCACCCTTCGCCAGCCACTATTTCGACGTCGTTCCCGACATGATCACCCTCGCGAAGGGTCTGACGAACGCCGCGGTGCCCATGGGCGCGGTGCTCGTACGCGACGAGATCTACGACACGTTCATGAAGGGACCGGACGGAATCGAGCTCTTCCACGGCTATACCTACTCCGGGCATCCCCTCGCCTGCGCCGCCGGCAACGCCGCGCTCGACATCTACCGCGAGGAGGGGCTCTTCGCCCGCGCCTCCGAGCTCGCTCCATACTGGGAAGACGCGCTCCACCAGCTTCGCGGTCTGCCTCACGTCATCGACGTCCGGAACCTCGGACTCGTCGGAGCCATCGAGCTCGACCCGGTCCCCGGCAAGCCCACGGAGCGGGCGGTGAGCGTGTTCCGCCAGGCTTTCGACAAAGGCGTCCTCATCCGCACCACCGGCGATACCATCGCCCTCTCCCCGCCGCTCATCGTAGAGAAGGGGCAGATCGATCAGATCGCCGGCACGCTGCGGGACGTCCTGAAAGCCGCTTAACGGCAGGGAAGCTCGAGAGCGTCCAGCTCGAGGCGATAGAGATCCCCCGGAGGCCGCTCGCCTTCGGCGACCGAGCGCACGACTCCCGGTCTCTCGGACGTAAACAACAGGTGGCGGCCGTCGGGCGTCAGCGACGGCGCGAAGTCGGCGTAGTCCGAGTTCACAACCGGGCCGAGACTCCGCCCCGGTGACCATCCCGACTCCTCGAGGCAGGCGGTGTAGAGGTCGGCATCCTGACCACCGGACCGACCGGCGACGAAGATCAGCAGCTTTCCGGAGGACGAGATCCAGGGGTTGCTGCCACCGCTCTCGAGATTCATCGCGAACGAGACCACCTGCGGAGTTTCATAGTCGCCGTCGATCCGACGGCTTCGCCAGATTCGCTGGGTCCCGTCGCGATCCGACCCGAAGTAGAGCGTCCCTTCCCGATCCGCCGAAACGAAGGTCTCATGGCTTGCGGTGTTCAACGGCTCGGGGAGGACGACCGGCTCGGACCATCCGCCGCCTTCCCTCTCGACGAACCAGCTGTTGAAGTCCGGCGTCTCGTCGCCGGGCCCCGTGGGCCGTGAAGAGCTGAAGTAGAGCCTCTCGCCGTCGGGAGAGACGAAGGGGTCGACGTCGCGATGGGTTCCGGAAAAGGGAGCCGTCTCCGGTGGACCCCATTCCCCGTTCCGGAAGCCCGAGACGAGGATCGATAGCCGACTCCGATCCGCGGAGGCACGGTTGAAGAAGAAGCTGGCTCCATCGGGAGAGAGCGAGGCCGCGAACTCGGGATCCGCCGTCGAAAGGACCCCGGGCGCGAAAAGGGCCGGGGCGGACTGAAGCGTGAAGGCGGCGCAGAGGCCCAGGCTCATCGGGGGCCGAATCGTTCGAGCGCCCGGGCGCGCGCTTTCAGAGCCTCCTCCTCCCGATCCCGGGGCGGAGCCGTGGTCTCGAGGCTATAGATGAGCTTTCGCGCGACCTCAGCGACCTCGACGATCGCGCGGTCGAAGCATTCCTCGTTCGCCTTCGAGGGTTTGTTGAACCCGCTCAGCTTACGGACGAACTGGAGCGACGCCGCCCGGATCTCTTCTTCCGTCGCCGGGGGCTCGAAGTTGAAGAGCGTCTTTATGTTTCTGCACATGATTGGAACCCGAACGATGCTACGTCGCCCGCCCGGCCCGCGCAAGACCGCCATCGGGTACACTACGCCCCTTCAGCATGAGGAAATCGAAAAGCGTAAGCT
>DAISKN010000197.1:0-10222 GCA_036820975.1 Acidobacteriota bacterium
GGATTTCGACGAGGATGCGCCCTATCTCAAGGCAGTACCGGTCTTCGACGAGGAGGCGATGCGTTCCGTGGTCGGCTGCGCGGAAGGTGGCGTCGGCTTCACGTCCGGAGAGTGGCTCGATGAGACTCGCGGACCGTTGGAATCGAAGGAATGAAGCTCGCGGTCGATTCCTCCGTTCTCCTGGCGATCTTCAACGGTGAGTCGGGCGCCGGGCGTTGGATGGAGTCGCTGATCGAGGGGCGACGTCAAGCGCAGCTCGTCGTTTGCGACGTCGTCTACGCTGAAATCTCTCCGGCGTTTCCTTCCAAGGACGATCTCGATGAAGTCTTGGAGAAGCTCGGAGCCCGATTCGAGTCGGTTTCTTCGGAGGCATCCTGGCTCGCGGGCCAGACGTTCCGCGCCTATCGCCGGGCTGGCGGACCGCGGAAGCATCTCATCCCCGATTTTCTCGTCGCCGCTCACGCCCAAATACAGGCCGACAAGCTCGCGGCGATCGACCGCGGGTACTATCGAAAGTATTTCCCCGCCTTGCCGCTACTCACTGCTTGAACAGCGCCTGGACGTCCTTGAATTTCGGGTGCTTCGCGTCCGACAGAAGCTCGAAGGCCGCCGCCTCCGACGTGGTGAGAATCGCGCCCGAGCGCTCCATTCGGCGAATGGCCACCTCGCGGTCCAGTGGGTTTCGGGACTCGACAGCATCCACCGCGACCTGGACGGCGAACCCGCTCTGCAGGAGATCGTGCACCGTCTGACTCACGCACACGTGGGTCTCGATGCCGCAGACCAGCGCCTGTCTGCGCCCGAGCTTACGCAAACTGGCTGTGAACTCTTCGCTTCCGCAGGAGCTGAAACAGGTTTTCGTGAGGGCACGGCTCTCCCCCAGCGCGTCCACGAGCTCTATCACCGTGTGACCCAACCCCTTCGGATACTGCTCCGTCACCAGTATCGGGAGCTCGAGCAGGCGAAACGTCCGGACCAGGCGGACCGAGCCCGCGACCATCCCCTCGAAATCCTTCTGGAGAGAGCGAAACCTCTCCTGAACGTCGATGACGACGAGAAAGACCTCGTCCGCCGAGAGCATGTTCGGATGATGGTTGGTCATTTCGTCGGAATTCTTACATGGGCGCGAGACTCCCGCCATACCCGCTCGAGCCGGTCGATCGCGTAGAGCGCGAACCCCAGAGACACCAGGAACAGCTGCAACCCGCGGTCCCCGATTCCCAGGAGGAAAAGGTAGAGAACCAGCGCGAGCGAGGCTGCGAGATAGACCGTGCTCTTCGCCCTGGCGCGAAGGCCGACGAGAGCGTAGTAAACGAGCATGAGAACGGAGAACGCGAAGAGAAAGACCGTAGTCGATGACGACGTCGAAGACGCCAGGCCGCTGATGGCAGTCGAAGGCGACATCATCACGGAGAGCGCGGCCGGAGGAACGAGCGCCGCGAGCCGGGGCCAGACCAGGAGCAGTTTCGTCTGGCGCTCGAGAAACGGCAGGACGACCAGGAAAGCGATGCAGAACGATGCGAACACCCGGTAGCCCGACGGGTCCCAAGATTCGAGCTCCACCAGGACGGCGGTGACGGCAACCGCAAGGACGACGCCGGCGGCAAAGCTAGCGCGCCTCACGAATGCTCTGGGCCAGCCCGTGCGCGTGAGTGAGAGAACGAACAACAGCGCCGCGCTGACCAGCAGGAGTGCCGCGGTCAGGAGCAACGAGCCCTGGTCCTCTCCGAGAAGGGCCTGCGGGAGTCTCGTTCCTCCGACGACCGCGAACAGCACGAGCATCGCCCATCGCTGAGAGGGCACGATTCCAGGGTCGCTGGGAAGCGGAGCGGCCACGATTCCCAGGTGCTTCGACTGCAGGAGCACGTAGCGCATGAAGAACGCGGCCGCGAGCGCGACCGCGAGCGTTCCGAACCACCGGTTGAAGACGTATCCGACCAGGAACAAGAGGACGGATATCTGGAGTTGAATCCGGATGTCGCGCTGAAGGGCGCGCCCCGTCTCGCTCCCGGCTTCCGGGAGATAGTACCGAGCCGCCCTCGAGCCTCCGCGCACGACGAGAAGCGCCCCCGCGACGGAACAGGCGAGCCACAAGGGAAAACCGCCCCACCCGGAGCCGGCAATCTGAGCTCCCCAGGCGACGACGGCGACACCGAGAAGCCAGAGCCCGACGCGCAGAGGTATATCGGAGAGCGGAGCGAAGAAGAACCCGAGGGTCGCGAGCGCCATCAGGCAGCGCCGCGGCTCCTCGAGATCGAACCGAAAAAAGTAGACGAGGACCGAGGCCGCGACCAGAGCCGCGGCGAGCGAGATCAAACCGCCCGGTTCCGCACCGCCACGATCTGCGCCATCACCGAGAGCGCGATCTCCTCGGGAGAGCGCGCGCCGATGTCGAGACCCACGGGGGCGAAGAGCCGCGAGAGCTCGGTCTCGGTGACACCTCGGTCGAGAAGTCGTTTCCTCCGCTTCTCGTGAGTCTTCCGGCTTCCGAGGGCTCCCACGAAGAACGCGGGGCTCCGGAGCGCCACCATGAGCGCCGGATCGTCGATCTTCGGGTCGTGGGTCAGCGTCGCGACGGCGCTCGAACGGTCGAGTCCGACGGCCTCGAGACCTTCATCGGACCATTCCTGGATGAGCTCGTCCGCGTGAGGGAAACGCTCCTCGCTCCCGAAGACCCCTCTCGGGTCGATGACGATGGTGCGGTAGCCGAGGGACTTCGCCATCGCGGTCAGCGCGATCGAGATATGGACGCCTCCGACCATCACGAGCGACGGTGCCGGGACCTCGACGTCGATAAAAATCTCCGCGCCGTCCTCGGCCGTGATCACGTCGGGTTGCCCCTGCTCCAGGGACCGCAAGGCCGCCGCCTCGGTCACGGTTCTCGCGAGCTCTCCCTCATGAACGAGAGCCGACCACCCCAGCTCGGCCCCGCGGATCGCCACCGCCCGGGCGAGGGGGTGCCTTTTCTCGATCGAATCTGAAAAAGCCTGAAAGACCGCATCGTCGAGCCTTTCGACGAAGATCTCGATCGACCCGCCGCAGGTCAGACCGACGTTCCAGGCGGTCTCGTCAGCGATCCCGAAGCGCAGGAGCTTCGGCATACCCGTCTCGAGAACCTCGCGGCCCTCTTCCACCACCGCCGCCTCGACGCACCCTCCGCTCACCGACCCCGCGATGCGGGCGTCCTTCGTGAGCGCCATCTTCGCCCCGGGTCCTCGGGGGCCGGAGCCCCAGGTGCGCACCACCGTGGCGAGGGCGATTGCCTCGCCTTCGCTTCTCCACCGCTCGATGTCCTTGGCTACGTCTCGGAACGTCACCCGGGGATTATGCACCGGAAACGGGGGCGGGGTTACAATCCGCCCCATGAGAACGACACGGAAAATCGCCTTTCTCGTCGCCCTTCTCGCCCCGGCGGCTATCGCCTCGGCCCTATCGGAAGTGGAGATCGCGATGCCCGAGCCCATTCCCATGGGAACTACTCGGGGTGAGCGAGTGGGAACTCTCGTCCTGCGCAACGCGACCGTGATCTCCGGCCGGGGCTCCGAGAACGGGAACCGCGCCATGCCTCCCGAGGGCCCCATCGACATCTTCATCGCGAACGGACGCATTGTGAACATGTTCCCCGTCGACCCGGTGAACGCCGCGGGCTACCAGGAGGGACAGGGAGGCGCTCGCGCCGATCGTGAGATCGATGCCGCTGGAATGTACGTCATCCCCGGCCTGGTGGAGATGCACGCTCACCTCAGGGGAAACGGCGGCGACCTCGGCCCTCGCGCTCTCGAGTATCAGTATCTTCTCTATATGGGGCACGGCGTCACCACGCTCCGCGACGCCGGAAGCGGCGCCGGGCTCGGCATCCTGACCGAAGAAAGACGGCGCTCGGCCGCGCACGAGATCGTCGCCCCGAGGCTCGTTCTGTGCCAGAGGTGGCCTCTTCCCCTTCGGCAGTGGGACGTCGGAAACACTCCCGAGTCGGCGCGAGAGATGGTCCGCGAATTCAAGGAGCTCGGCGCCGACTGCGTGAAGGTGAGCAAGAGCCCCGGCCACTACCCCGACGTTCTGCGCGCTATCGTCGAGGAAGGAAAGGCCATCGGCCTTGCGGTGATGGTCGACCTCAAGGTCTCCGAGACCGACGCCTTGACGGCCTCCGAGGCGGGCGTCGCGAGCATCGAGCACTGGTACGGAATCCCCGACGCCGCCCTTCCGGGAAGCCAGAACTTTCCGACGAACTACAACTACTGGGACGAGCTCGACCGGTTCCGCTGGGCGGGAGCGCTCTGGACCGAAGCGGCCGAACATCCGGAGGCCCTGTCCAAGGTTCTCGACGTGATGATCGCGAACGGCACCAACTGGGATCCGACGATGGTGGTCTACGAGGACAACCGCGATCTCGGGCGGGCGGTGACGCTCCCCTGGCACCAGACGCTCGCCCACCCCGCGGCCATCGAGGGACTCTGGCCGAACGCCGCGGAGCACGGCGCCTTCAAGCGGGAGTGGAAGACTTCCGACGAAGTCCGCTGGAAGCAGAACTTCCAGATCTGGATGCGCTACGTGAAGGAATTTCACGAGCGGGGCGGGCTCCTCACCGCCGGAAGCGACACCGGACCGATGGGCGGCCCCGCGCTGATCCGCGAGCTCGAGCTGCTGCAGGAGGCCGGGCTTCACCCCATCGACATCGTCCGCGTCGCCACCACCAATGCCGCGAAGGTCCTGGGCCTCGAGAATCATTGCGGGGTGCGCGTAGGCTGCGCCGCCGACCTCGCCGTCGTGAACGGAAACCCCATCGACAACCTCAAGGTCCTCTACGGTCTCGGCTACGGGTTCTACGGGATCGCCGACCCCAAGGAGCAGTGGAAGCAGGGCGGCGTGCGGTGGACGATAAAGGACGGCGTTCTCTACGACGCTCCCGCGCTATTGCGCGAGGTACTGTGGTACGTGGAGCAGGAGAAGAACCGAAGCGCGACGGATCACTGATCGCGAATGAGACTCCGCCAGGCGGTTCGCGCTCTCCGTGCCTCTCCGGGCACCACCGTCGCGTCCATCTTCATCCTCGCGCTCGGTATCGGCGCTTCCACCGCCGTGTTCTCCGTCGTCAACGGATTGCTCCTTCGCCCCCTTCCCGTGACCGCTCAAGACCGACTCGTGCGCATCTGGAAGAACGACGTCGAGCGGGGCTTCGACCACTACACGCTCTTTTACCCCGAGTACCTCGAGTGGAGCCGGAGGAGCCAGTCGTTCGAATCCCTCGCCGCGGTCTGGGCCCGGGGCACACAAGAAGGCGTTCTGCTGGGCCCGAACGAGCCCGTGCGAATCGAGGTCGCTACCGTATCGGCGAACTTCTTCGACGTCCTCGGCGTCCCTTCCCAGGTCGGACGGATCTTTCGGCCCGAGGACGACCGGGCGACCGCAGTCCCCCCCCTGGTACTGAGCTATCTCGCTTGGAGGGAGCACTTCGGCGCGGACCCGACGGTCGTCGGCAAGACCTTACCCCTGCGGCTCGGCGAGCGCACGTCCTTCGAGATCGTCGGAGTCATGCCCGAGTCGTTCGATCTCTTCGCACCTGCGGGGGCCTGGTCTCCCATCATGGCCGTGCATCCGGCGTGGGCCGGCAGCCGGGCATGCGAATGCGATCTCATCGGACGCCTGGCCGAGGGCGTCACCGCGGAGGGGGCTCTTGCCGAGCTTCAGGCCATTGACGAGAACATGGGTTCGGAACGTCCCGACGAATACCGTTCCACCCAGGTGGTCTTCGTGCCGCTTCTCGAGAGCGTCGTCGGCGACTATGGCCGCGCATCCCTGCTCGCTTTCGGGGCGGTAGCACTGATTCTCGCCATCGCCGTCGCGAACGTCGCCGCGCTGTCCCTCATCCGGGCCCTCCGGCGGACGCGCGAACTGGCGATTCGCTCCGCGCTTGGCGCGGGAACCGGCGCCCTCCTTCGCGAGCGACTGACCGAGTGCGCTTTGATCGGCGCCGCCGCGCTCGCGGGAGGATTCGTTCTCTCCCACCTCGGTATCGAGATTCTCCTGGTTCTGAAGGGCGCCGATCTCCCTCGCGTTCGGCAGATCGCCGTCGACGCGAACGCGCTCCTTTTCGGGGCGGGCGTCGCGGCTCTCGCCACCGCGATCTGCGCTTGCCTTCCCATGATCGCCGGAACCCGCGTGTCTCTGCGATCGCGACGATTCGCTTCCCAGGGACGCATATTGCGGTGGATGGTGGTCTCTGAGACCGCGCTCGCCCTTCCGCTTCTCTTCACGGCGGGACTGCTGGTACGTACGCTCCTCGCGAGCCGGGCGATCGATCGGGGATTCGAGAGCGAGAACATCCTCACATTCGAAGTGCCGCTGCCCGTCTCCAAATACCCCGAGCCGGAATCTCGCCTCCAGTTTTTCGAGGAGCTCGTTGGGAGGGTCGAATCCCTGAGCGGCGTGGCCGCGGTGACCGCGCTCCGGATGAACCCAGGGTCAGAAGGAGTCACCGGACCGCTCAAGTACGAGGGCCAGCTCCCCGAAGAAGCTCGCGGCAATCCGATGACGAACGTCGAGATGGCGATGCCCGGCTACTTCGCCGTTCTCGGAATTCCCATCATGGGGGGAAGACCGTTCGATGACTTCGACAAACTGGATTCGGAGCGGGTCGCCATCGTGAGCGCGGAGGTTGCGGACAGGTATTGGCCGGGCCAGGACGCTATCGGAAGAACCGTTGGGTTCGGAGAGCTCAGTCATCGAGTCGTCGGCGTCGCCGGAAACACCCGCTACCGCGAGCTCACCCGATCCTGGCCGACGGTCTACTTCCCTATTCACCAGAACCCCTTTTCGACCGAGCGACTGCTCCATCCCCTCCTCAGCCCGAACGTTCTCGCCGTTCGCACGCGCCTTTCGCCCGAGAGTCTGGTGAGCGCGATCCGGGGCGTCGTTCGAGGCCTGGATCCCGAGTTGCCGCTCGACCGGGTCGCGATGATGGACGACCTGCTCGACCTCGAGCTCCGCACGCCGAGGTTCCACGCCGTCTTCACGTCGTCGTTCTCGCTCATCGCCCTGCTCCTGGCCGCTGCCGGTGTTTACAGCGTCTTCGCGGCCTTCGTGGCGCAGCGGCTCCCCGAGCTCGGTATCCGTTCGGCCCTGGGAGCGACTCCCGGCCGACTGCGTGCCATGGTATTGAAACGAAGCGCCAATCTCATTCTGTCTGGAATCGTCGCCGGAGGCATCGGGGCGTTCTTCCTCTCGCGACTCCTCGGAACGTTCCTCTTCGGAGTCCGGCCCTTCGATGTTCCGACACTCGCGGGGGCGACGGCTCTCCTCGCCGTCGTGAGCCTCGCCGCGACCTATGTTCCCGCCCGCCGCGCCGCGAGCGTGGATCCGCTGTCGCTGCTCAAGCACGAGTAGCATGTCCACCCCGTCGAAGGCTCTCTGGTTCCTCACCTTGTTCGCAGTGGCGTCGGGCTCCTGCAGTTCCCCACCACCCGAGAGAAGTCTCGTGGCCCTCTTCGCGCTCGACGGAGCGACTCTCGAGGTGATCGACGATCTCCGTTCGGAAGGAAAGCTCCCCGCGTTCGATCGGCTCATCCGCTCCGGAACCTCGGGGACGATGGTGTCGATGCCGGAGCGCCGGCTGATGAATGCCAACCCCCGGCGCGGGCATTGGTCGCCGATCCTCTGGGCCAACGTCGCGACCGGCGTGGTTCCCCAGAAGCATGGCATTCTCGACTTTCTGCTCCCTGTTCCCGGGACATCGCAGGTATGGATGGGCTCGGAGGACGACCCGCCCCGGGCGGAGCTCCGCCTCCCGGAGCTTGAAGGGGAAGGTCCCTTTCGTCTTCGCATCCGGCTCCGTTCTCACACGCCCAATGGGACGCAGGCGATCTCCGTGTCGCTCAACGGTGCCCTCCTCCAGAGTGTGGACGTTCCCGTCGAGTGGGCCGAGTTCACGATTCCCATCGCCCCTGAAACCATCCGCCCCGCGATCAACCGCCTCGTCTTCGGGCTCTCCAAGCAGAGCCGTCCATCGGACGGTGGCGTCTCCCATGACGGCCGTTTGCTGGCGGCGGAAATGTCCTCGCTCGAGGTGCTCGATGCCCAGGATCGCGTCATCGTCGAGCTCGACCCCGTGTACCGCCGCTTCGACCTGGGCCGCGGCTTCTACCAACCCGAAGCCGACGTGGTCGAAGCACAGAGCTCGCACATGAGGACGTTCCCGGTCTGGAAACTCCTCGGCGACGCCGGGCATCCCGTCGGAGTCGTGGGATTCTGGAACACCTGGCCGGCGTACCCGGTCAACGGGTTCCTTGTCACCTCGCGGATGGGGCTTCGCGGGCGCCGGCAGGGAACGAAGAGCGCTCTCACCTGGCCCCTGGGACTGGCCTCCGAGCTAGAGCCACTGTACCCGAGCCTCGCGGAAATGAACGAGACGTTCAGAGACATCCATGCCTTCGACTGCGTTCCGCCGCTGACGGAGAGGGAAAGCGCGCTCGCGGACGTCCTTCGGCAGGACGAGCTCTACTTCCGGGCGTCGAAGAAGCTCCTGCCGACACTCGAGAGCGGTCTCTTCACCGTGTATTTCGAGTCGATCGACGTCGCCAGCCATATGTACCTCCACTGGCGCGCGGGTTCGCCCGTCGCCGAGGGCTGCCAGGAAAGCGTTCGCTCCGTCGTCGACGAGATCTACGTGCGCATCGACCGCTGGATGGGTGAGCTCATCGACATGCTTCCCGCCGACTCCACCGTCTTCGTCGTCTCCGACCACGGCATGAGCCCCGCCGGAACCCAGGGTCTGCACGCGCCCCATGCGATCTTCATCGGCGCGGGAGCCGGCATCCGCGAGGACGCGGAGTACCGTGGGGCGTCTCTCCTGGACATCGCCCCCACGATCCTCCACCGTCTCTCCGAGCCCGTGCCGCTGGCGATGGATGGAAAGGTGCTCGCCCCCATCTTCGAGCCCGAATGGCTCCTGTCGAATCCTCCGCGCTACGTCGAGAAGAATATCGAAGGGGACGTCGGAGGAAGCGTTTCCCGGGAGGGCACTGACGATGTCCTCGAGCGCTTGAGGGCGCTCGGATACATTCAGTGACGCCGAAGACGACCCGCCTCGAGCCTCTCCAGGTGTCGCGCCAGCCCCTCGAGGCTCGCCATGTTGTGCACCGGTAGAAAATCGTCCACGTGGGGCAGCGCCGCCTGCATTCCCCGAGTCAGAGGCTCGTACTCGGGTGAGCCCAGGAGCGGGTTGAGCCACACCAGCCGGTGGCAGCTCCGCCGCAGGCGCTCCATCTCCTGCGCGAGCACTTCGGGCTCTCCGCGGTCCCAGCCGTCGCTGATGATGAGGACCACGGCACCGCCTCCGAGGACGCGACGTCCCCACTCGTAGTTGAAGCTCCGCAGCGAGTCGCCGATGCGGGTTCCCCCGGCCCAGTCGACCACGGCCCTCGACACTCCGGAGAGCGCGCGTTCGATGTCCCGGTCGCGCAGATGCCGGGAGAGGCGGGTGAGGCGGGTCCCGAATGCGAACCCTTCGACCCTCTGGCCCAGGCCCTGAGTGAGGCCGTAGACGAAGTGCAGGAGGAGCCGCGTATAGCGTTCCATGGAGCCGCTGATGTCGCAGATGACGACCAGGGGCCTCGGCTTCCGCCGCGGCTCGCGCCGGGCCCAGTCGAGGATCTCGCCCCCGTGTCGGAGGCTCTTTCTCAACGTGCGGCGAAGATCCAGGCGGTGCTTACCTCCCTGACGCTGTCTGCGGGTGAGCCTCTCGCCGAGAGTCCAGACGAGCTCGTCCATCATCCGCCGCACCTCGTCGATCTCGCTCTCGGACAGGCTGGCGAAGTCGCGCGTCCTCAGCGCCTCGCGGGCGCTGTAGGTCTTCGTAACTTCGACGACCGTCCGCTCCTCGGCGTCCTCCGGAAGCGGAGCTTTCCCCGACTGGCCTTCGAGCGCCGGAGGAGCGACCAGGGGCTTCTGCGCCGTTCGGCGAATTCGGCGGCCCTGGATCTCGAGGAGCTTCCACTCTCCGAGAGGCGTCTGCCAGAACATCTCGAACGCCGCATCGAAGAGGGCGACGTCGTCGCGCTTGTGGACCAGAAGCGTTCGGGCCGAGTAGTAGAAGTCGGACTTGACGCCGATCTGAACGTGCTGGAGCGCCAGGACCAGGTCGATCACTCTTCCGGGGTTCACGTCGAGGCCGAGCCCGCGGAGCACCCGCCCGAAGAGAACCAGGTTTCGGAGGAGATGGCCGGAG
>DAISKN010000198.1:0-10215 GCA_036820975.1 Acidobacteriota bacterium
GACGACCGAACCCAACCTCGAACCAGGCCTTCCTCCTCGAGCTTTCGAAGCGCGAGGGAGACGCTTCCCCGATTGAGCGATACCCTTCGGCGAGACATGGCCGCCACCCGGCTTATGAGCCCGAGCCCGAAGCCGGGTCCCTGCGCGAGCGCCAGCAGGAGAACGGTTCCAACTCCCAGATCCACGAAGTTAGAATATTCTTAAAATTGAAGAAAATCAACCGGCAATCAGGGCTCGCTTCTCCGTGGTCGTTCACTCGGTCGCGATAACGACTCCCGCCTGGACGAGTTTTGTCACGGACGCGGCCCAGGACCGCCACAGCCGCACTGGCCACAGGGCCCTGCCCCTCGGTTTCGCGGCTCGTATCCCGCGACTCCGCCCCTCCGGTCGATCTCCACGTGGCAGCACTCGAGGAGGACTTCCTTGAGCTTGGTCCGCCCCCGCTGGACCCGGGACTTCATGCCGGAGAGCGATAGTCCGAGAGCCGCCGCCGCCTCGCCCTGGGTTCGTCCCTCGAGCTCGGTGAGCTCGAGAGCATGCCCGTACGTTTCCGGAAGCGTCGCGATGAGAGGCCGGAGGCACTGGGCGAGCTCTTCCTCCGAGGAGGAGTCCTCGGCACCGGCGCGTGGCGCCGTCGCGAGAGCTTCCGTCGCCCGCGCGAACGCGCCGCGCCTCCGGTAGTAGTCCGTCACCGCGTTTCCCGCCGTCCGATATACCCAGCCGGTGACGCTTTCGACCTCGCCGAGCGTGGACGCGTTCTCGTGAATTCGGGTGAAGACCTCTTGCAGGAGATCCTCCGCGTCTTCGGGAGTCGCCACCCGGCGCCGTAGAAAAGAAAGGAGGCGCGTGCGGAGCTCACTCCACAGCGCCTCCGTTTCCACGTTCACGGCCTCCGGGCCTCGATGCTCGCGGGCACCACCAGGTCGCGACTCGCGGCCTTGGGGGCGATCCGCACGTCCACGAACCCCGCTTCGGACAGCATCTTCTCGATGTCCGAGACCTCGGCGGCGCCGCCGATGCAGCCGGTGTAGGAGTCGAGATCCTTCCGGACCTCGGCGGGGAGCGGCCCCGTCGCCACCATGTCGGAGATGGCGAGCCTTCCGCCCGGCTTCAGCACGCGAAACGCTTCCCGGAAAACCGTGGGCTTGTCCGGGGAGAGATTCACGACGCAGTTCGAGAGGATGACGTCGACGCTCCCGTCGGCGACGGGCAGATGCTCGATCTCGCCGAGGCGGAACTCCACGTTCCGGACTCCGCTCTTCTCCGCGTTCGCCCGGGCCCGGGCGAGCATCTGGGGCGTCATGTCGACCCCGATGACCCACCCCTTCTCGCCGACCTGCTTCGCGGCGAGAAAACAGTCGATGCCTCCTCCGCTTCCCAGGTCTAAGACCGTCTCTCCCGGAGAGAGCGCGGCAATCCCCTGAGGGTTTCCGCAGCCGAGCCCGAGGTTCGCCCCCTCCGGCAGCTGCGAAAGCTCGGCCTCGCTGTATCCGATCGAAACCGCGGTGCTCGGCCCGCAGGACGACCCCCCGCCGCAGCAGCCCTCGGCGGGCGCCTCCGCGGCGATCTTCCCGTAGCGTTCCCTGACCACTTCTCTTACGTCGCTCATGTTCTTGCGACCTCCTTCTTGCCTGGGAAGACGCAGAAGAAGGCGAAAGGACGCAAAATTACTCCAACAGGGCCACCGCCTGAGGCAGGAGGAGTCCCGGGGCCGCGTTCTCCTCCAGAAGGCGGCTCAACGCCGGGGCGGCTTCGCCGAAGAACCGGTTCACCCCTCCCATCTTCTCCCGGTACTCGGCGCGGATCTCCTCGATGTACGCTGTCTGGGCCGCCGTCGGGCCCGCCAGCACGCCGTTCAGCTGACCGAAGAGATCCTGGAGCCGCTCGGAGAGCCGCGGTCCCTCGCTCCAGAACGGTTTCCCCGAGGGCCTCGCGAGACCGTCGAGAATCCGGCTCAGCTCCTCGAGGTTCGTCTTGATGCCCGTCTTCAGCGCCTCGGGGATCTCCTTCTTCTGGGTCTCGAGGGTCTTCTTGCGCTCTTCGATCTGCACCTTCAGGCTGTCGAGCCCGCGCAGGGCGTCGTTCACCGAGGAGCGCAGGTCGCGGAGCTTCGTCGTGATCTCGTACTGGGTCTCGAGCGCGCCCGCGGGCACGGTGGCGGTCGGGTCCAGCTTCACGACGACGGGCTTTTCGAGCACCGTCGAGCCCACTGTCAGACGAACCCGGTAGTCTCCGGGCGGAACCTGCGGACCGAGCGGACCGAACGAGAAGAACCCGCGCGGCCCCGGCTCGTCGCTCCTGGGCCTCGGCTCCTCTCCGGAAAGGTCCCAGACGACGCGGTGCATCCCCGCTTCCTTGGGAACGTCTTTCAGAGTCCTCAGAACAGCGCCGCTCCCGTCGAGAATCTCCACTTTCGGCGCCGCGTCGTCTGCCAGGGCTTCCTTGAGATGGAAGGTGATCAGGGCGCCGTAAGGCGGGTTCGGCCCGCGGAACGGCTCGTCTCCGATGCCGTAGCGAGTCGGCATCATCGTGAATCGCATCGCCGGGCGCACGTCGTAGAGATCGCTCGAGCCGAGAACCTGAATCGGAGTCGCGTCGTCGAAAATAAAGAGCCCGCGGCCGTGAGTCCCGAGGATGAGATCGTTGTCGCGCGGATGAACGAGGATGTCGTGCACCGACACCGCGGGGAGGCTCTCGCTCCTCAGGAGCGCGAAGGTCGCGCCGGAGTCGCGGGAGATGTAGAGGCCGACCTCGGTGCCCGCATACAGCACGGACGCGTTCTTTCGATCCTCTCGGACGATGTGAACGTAGCCTCTCTCGGGGAGACCGTTCCCGATGCGGGTCCAGGTCTTTCCGAAGTCCGAAGTCTTGTACACATGCGCGGCGAAGTCGTCGAACATGTGGCGATCGAACGCGGCGTAGGCGACCCCTTCTCCGGTGGTCGACGGCTCGACGTGCGACACCGGGGAGAAGGCCGCGAGAGCCTTCACGTTGGCGGTCACGTTCTCCCACGTCGCGCCGCCGTCTCTCGTGACCTGAAGGTTTCCGTCATCGGTCCCCGCCCAGATCACTCCGGCGCGAATCGGGGATTCGCCGATGCTGATGACGGTGCCGTGGTACTCGGCGGTGGTGTTCTCGATGAATACCGGCCCTCCCGCCGACTGGAGCTTCTCGGGATCGTTCGTCGTGAGGTCGGAGCTGATGGCGCGCCACCCGCCCCCGAAGTCGTCGGTCCGGAAGACGACGTTTCCGCCGAAGTACACCGTGCGGCCGTCGTGGGGCGAGGGGACGATGGGGGCGTTCCAGTTGAACCGGAACTCGAGGTCTCCCACGGGTCCGCCGTCGCCTCTCCGCGGCTGGGGGCTCACCGCGAGCTGATCGCGGGTCTTCATGTCCGTGCGGTACAACCCGCCTCCCTGGAACTCCGAGAGAAAAACGTCGGGGTCGCGGGGGTCGGAGACGATGTGGAATCCGTCCCCGAAGCTCAACATTCTCCAGTCTTCGTTGAGGATGCCGAAGGGCTCGCGGGTGCGGCTCGGCCCCGTCCAGGTGCCGTTGTCCTGGAGACCGCCCCCGAGGTAGTAGAACGGCTCCCGGTTGTCGGCATAAATCTGGTAGAACTGCGCGAGGACGAGGTTGTTCTCGTACTCCCACGTCTTTCCCTGATCGTGGGACACCGCGACCCCGCCGTCCTGGCCCTGCCACATCCTCCTGGGGTTCACGGGATCGATCCAGAGCGAGTGATAGTCCACGTGCGTCGTCGGCGAGATCGTCTCGAAGGTCTTCCCGCCATCGATCGAGACCTGAAGCGAAGAGGAAACTGCGTAGACCCGATCGGCGTTCGCGGGGTCGATCCTGAGGTCGGTGTAGTAGAGACCTCGGTTCACGATGCCGGGGTCCTTGTGCACCTCGGTGAAGCTCTCGCCGTGATCGTCCGAGCGGTAGAGGCTTCCCTCGTGCGTCTCGGCGATGACGTAGACCGTTCTCGGGTCGCTCGCCGCGACCTTGATCCCGATTCGGCCCATGAGCTTCGGAAGGCCCTTTTCGAGCTCCTTCCAGGTGCGTCCCCCGTCGACGGACTTGAAGACGCCGCCCTCCTCGCTTCCGCTGCGGTGCGTCCAGGGCTTTCGATCGAACGACCACATCGCGGCGTAGAGGATGTTCGGGTTGTCCGGATCGATGTCGATATCGGCGGCGCCATGGCGGTCGTCGATGTAGAGCGTCTTCTCCCAGGTCGCGCCGGCATCGCGGCTCACGAAGACCCCGCGCTCCGGATTCGGACCGAAGATGTGCCCGAGAGCCGCGACGAAGACGTTCTCGGGATTCTTCGGGTCGACGAGGATCCGGGTGACGTGCTCGCTGTCCGCGAGGCCGAGGTGCTGCCAGCTCTTTCCGCCGTCCGTCGTCTTGTAGACTCCGTTGCCGAAAGAGACGCTGTTGCGCGGATTGCCCTCGCCCGTCCCCACGTAGACCACGTCGGGATTTCCCGGCTCGAGGGCCATGTCGCCGATCGAGAGGAAGTCCATCTCGTCGAAGAGAGGCGTCCAGGTGACGCCGCCGTTCGTCGTCTTGAAGACCCCGCCCGAGGCCGAGCCCACGTAGACGATCTCGGGAATGCCCGGCACCCCCTCGACGTCGGCGACGCGGCCCATCATGTTCGCGGGCCCGATGTTGCGCCACGTCAGGTTCTTCAGGAGATCTTCCTGCGAGAGAGCGGGTGTGGACGAGAGAACCAGACAGGCGAAAAGCCGGAGAAACCTCATGACACCTCCCAGGGAGGGAACCTTAAGTCGAAGGGGGCGGAAGCGTCAAAGAGATTCGAGGCGGGGCTTCACGTGGGGCCAGTCGGAATCGAGCATCGCGAACCAGGCGGTGTCGCGGTTCCTGCCCTTCACCATCATGTGCTGTCGGAAGATGCCCTCGAAGCGGAAGCCGAGGCGGAGAGCGGCGCGCCGGGAGCGCTCGTTCAGGCTGTCGCACTTCCACTCGACGCGGCGATATCCGAGGACCTCGAAGGACTCGCGCAGCATCGAGCGGACGGCCTCGGTATTCGCCCCCGTTCCCTGAGCGCGGGGAACGTACCAGATGTGTCCGAGCTCGAGGACCCGCATTGCCGGGCGGATCGCGAGGTAGCTCACCATGCCGAGGTGGGCCCCGGTCTCGTTGTCGCGGACGGCGAGAAACAGCGGGTCCTCGGAGAGCGCGCAGGCTCGGAGCCAGTCGAGCATCGCCGTTCTCGAAGCGAACGGACCGTAGCCCATGTAGGTCCAGAGCGCTTCCGTCCCGGGGTCGCCGTGCGATCCAGAGAACAGGTCGTCCACCTGCCTCTCGGGGTCCAGGGGCACGAGCGAGATCCGGCGGCCTTCGTGAACGGCGCGCCTCGGAGGCTTCGCCGGCTCGAGGCTCGGAAGCGGCCGAGGTTTGCGCGCGTGCCGCTTCTCGAGGACGTCCCCTCCGCGTCCTCTCCGATCCTGAAGTATTTCGAACCACTGGTCGCAGAGCTCGGTGAGCTCGACGAAGTTCCCGTCGGGGTCGAGAAGGGCGGCGCTGATGAAGAACCCCTCGTCCCGCGGCGGGTAGAGGAGGCGGACGCCTCTTTCCTGAAGCCGCGCCGCGAGCGCGCGCACGTCGAACACGGTGAAAGCTAGCTTCACCGCGCCGACACCGGACGTGCCGTCGGGGAAGTCCTCGATGGGATGGATCGCGAAGTGGACCTCCCCCAGAGTGCACCCCCAGTGGGGGAGCGTTCCTTCGTGATGCTCGTCCTCGAGAGGAATCCCGAGGACGTCTCGATAGAACTCGGCGAGACGCGCGGGGTTCTCGGAGACCAGGAGGATCCCCGAGAACCCCTCGATGCCGTTTAGAACAGGTTCCACAGGTACTGGTTCGTGACCTCGTGGTGGAACTGTATCTCGGGCGTCTTGATCACGCTACCGAGCGCCTTGGGGCAGCGGTCCGCGGAAGCCTGCTTCGCCTCGGCGAACTTCCTCTGCACTTCCTCACCCAGAAGCTCCGTCATGAACGTGCTTCCCTTGAAGAGCCGGATGGCGTCGTAGATGTTGTCCGGGAGAAAGCGCGTTCGTGACCGTTTGTTGTCGCCGTTCTCCTCCTCGGGAGGCAGCGGCCCGTCGAGCCCGGTGCGCAGCAGGGCGTAGATCGCCATGTGCGGGTTGGCGTCGGGAGCGATCGAGCGCACCTCGATTCGAGCCGTCTTGTCGTTTCCGAGCGGGATCCGCACCATCGCGCCGCGGTTGATGGCCGATGCCTTGATCTGATTCGGCGCCTCGAAGTGCGGGTCGAGCCTCCGGTAGGCGTTGACGCTCGGGTTCAAGATGAGGCAGAGCTCCTGGCCGCTCGTGAGGATGCGATCGATCATCTCCCAGCCGCGCTTGCTCAGGCCGTCTTCCCCCTTGGCGTCGTGGAAGAGGTTCTTTCCGCCCTTCGCCAGGGACATGTTGAGGTGCATACCGTTTCCGTTCACCCCGGTCACGGGCTTCGGGAGGAACGAGGCGGACATGTCGAGCTTCTGGGCGACCTGACGGCAGATGAGCTTGTAGAGCAGCACCTGGTCGGCGGCGATGTTCGCCTCGGTGTACGAGTAGTTCATCTCGAACTGCGAAGGCGCGACCTCGGGATGGTCTTTCTCGTTGGCGAAGCCCATCGCCCTCTGGACTTCGGCGGAGGTGTCGATGAACCGCCTCAGCTCGTCGCCGGGAAGCGAGTGATAGTAGCCGCCGGTCGAGATGAACTCGAACTTGCCCGTCTCGTAGTAGCGGCGCTCGGCGTCCCGTCCCCGGAAGAGGAAACCCTCGATCTCGTTCGACGCGTGGACGACCGTCTTGTCCCGCTCCCAGAGCGAGTCCGTGTACTTCCTGAGCGTCGCTCTCAGCCCCGAGTGGTAGTTGGACCCGTCGCGCTCGAGAACGTCGGCGAAGACCAGGACTTTCCCCGGACCGAAGATATCGGAGGGAAGCCAGTAAAAGGCGGGCCAGTCGATGCTGAGCCTCAGGTCGGATTCCGACTGCTGCGAGAAGCCCCGGACCGACGAGCCGTCGAACGTCAGGTTATCGGAGGATTTCAGCAGGAACTTCTTGTCGTAGTCCAGCATGTGAAGCCGTCCCTCGAGGTCTGAAAAGCAGACCGTGACGGCCTTGATGCGCTTCTCGTCGGTGAGGTACTTGAGGCGCTGCTCCTGGATCTCTTGTGCCGGGATGCGGTCGCTCCGGGCCTTCTTCGCCTCGAGGTTCATTTCCTCGAGCTGGTCGTAAGGAATCTCAAGGAAATCGCGTAAAGCGCTGTCCAATCAAGCCTCCTTGGTTAAGTGAGCCATAATTTAGATTAAATATTGCATCATTTAACATAAAAATGTCAATATTTAATTTAAGCGAGGCGTCGATATCGAGCCCATGCCAGCGAAGCCAGGACCAGGAGGAAGGAGACCGTCAGGACGGACCAGGCCATGAACTTCTGGTAGGCGGCCCGTCCCATCAAGTCATAGATGGAGAAGGCGATGAGAGCCAGGTTCGCGCCCAGAAGCCAGCGGAAAAAGCGTGGGAAATCGCTCCAGTGCCGTGCGAGGAGGGTCAGAGCGAGGGCGGAGGTGAGGAACTGATAGTCCCACCCGAGCGGGGACACGAGCGGTATCAGGGTCAGGAGAGCTCCGACTTCGAGAACCGCCGCCCGCTGAAGGTCCTTCCCCCGGCGCAGAATGAGGAGCATCCCGATTCCGAGGCCGAGGACGAGCCCGGCCGCGAGCTCGGGGGGGAGAGACCACTTCGTGAGGAACGCTGCGAGAGAGACGTTGTCGGCGCTTCCGAGCTCGCGCGGCGTCGACTCCGAGAGGGTCCGGTACCATTCGCGGTGGACCTCGAGGTTCCGCTCGAGCCCGTAGAAGACCGAGGGCAGGAGAAATGCGCCCCCCAGAACGGCGAGCCCGGCGGCGAGGGCCGCGAACCGCGCGCGGACCATGTAATAAGGTAGGAAGATCAACCCGTAGGGCTTCATCGCCGTCGCCAGGCCCCAGAGGGCGCCCGCTCCCGCCTCGCTTCGCGCCGATGCCATGAAGAGAAGCACCAGGGTCACGAGGGCGTTGATCTGTCCGAGCTTGATCTCGACGACGAAGAACTTCGCGAGAACGACGGGCGGAATCGCGAGAAGGTGCCAGGGGGCTGGCGCTCGACCCCAGACCAGGCGCTTCGAGACGACGAAGAGCGCGAAAGAACAGACCACCGTCAGCCCGTACCACAGGGCCTTGGCCGCGGGAAGGGGAAGAAACGAGAACGGGACGTAGAGAAGGGCCGACGACGGAAAGTACTTGAACATGTAGTGGCCGTCCGAGGTCCGGTAGAGGCTCTCGCCCGCGCGAAGCCTTTCGCCGGCGCGGTAGTTCACCTCGAAGTCGCGCATCTCCTCTCGGATGACGAACGCGAAGAGGAGAGCGAAAGCGAGCGCGGTGAGGGCGTAGAAGAGCGGCCGTCTCAACTCAGGTCCATCGGAACCATTTGATCGAAAGGAGGAAGCTCACGCCGCCCCACAGGATGAGGCCGAGGATTTCCCATGCCTGGGAGACGAGAGTCTGGCCTTCGATGATGATCGCGCGAAGGGCGTCGTTCAGCATGGTGAGAGGAAGCGCCTGGATCGCGGGCTGCATCACCTCGGGAAAGCGGTCGGCGGAGAAGAAAATGCCGGAGAACACGAACATCGGGAGCATCACCAGGTTCATGAGCCCGGAGACCGTCTCGATCTTCTGCGCCCGGGAGGCGACCAGGATGCCGATCGCGCCGAAAGCGAGGGCCCCCAGAAGACCAAGGAGAACGGCGGCGGCAATCGATCCCCGCACGGCGACGTCGAAGGCGAAATAACCGAAGACCAGGAGCGCCACGAGCTCGACGAGCATGAAGACGACACGGCTCATCATGAGCGCGGCGATGAACTCGCTCTTTCTCATGGGCGAGGCGACGAGCCGCTTCAGGAGCTTTCGCGTGCGCATGTCGACGACCGCGAATCCCACCCCCCACATGCCACCGCTCATGAGGTTCATCCCGAGAAGGCCCGGGATCAGAAAGTCGATGTAGCGCGCTCCGGGCTCGGAGATTTCCACCTCGACGGCATCGAAGGCGTCTTTTCGCCCCGCCGCCTCCTGCAGAACGCCCTCGACGTGCACCCGGGCGACCTCCGCCTCGGGGCGAGTGGGATCGAAACGGTACTCGTACGGCTCCCGGGGAACGACGACCAGCGACACTTTCCCCAACCGAAGCTCGGAGCGCGCGTCTTCCTCTTTCGAGATCCTCACGACCAGCTGCGGGTCCTTCTCGAGTACCGCCGCGACCTCCTGCGCCCCCGGTCCATCGGCGACGGCGACGGAAATCTGTTCCTGCGGCTTGTTCCGAAACGCGATCCCAAGCCCGACCGCGAGCAGAATGGGAAATACGAACACCCAGAAAACCACCTCGGGCTCGCGAAGCGGCTCCTTGATCCGGGCGATGAGAAGTCGATAGAAGGGGTCGATCCTCATGAATTACCCATCCCGCAGGTGTCTTCCCGTGAGGGAGACGAAGACGTCCTCGAGGCTGGCGTGCCGGGTGCTCAGGTGCTCGAGCTCCGCGCTCCTCTCGGCAAGGAAGGCCATGAGCGCCGGAATCGCGAGATGGACTTCTTTCACAGCGAGCCCCAGGACGTCGCCTTCCCGATAGCTCCGGCTCACGCTCGGAAGCTTCTCCAGGTCCTCGAGGGGGATGCGCGAGGCGTCCGTCACCTCGAGCTCGACCACGTGGTCGCCCCCCAGTTTCTGGATGAGCTCTCGAGGCGAGCCCAGGGCGATGACCTTGCCGTGATCCACGATGGCGACCCGATCGCAGAGGCGCTCGGCCTCTTCCATGTAATGAGTGGTGAGGAGCACCGTCTTTCGCTCTCGGCGGAAATCCCGGATGACATCCCAGAGGTGCCGGCGCGACTGCGGGTCGAGACCGGTCGTGGGCTCGTCGAGAAAGACGAGCTCCGGATCCCCGACGAGAGCGCAGGCGATTGCGAGCCTCTGGCGCTGCCCGCCGGAGAGCTTCGACACCCAGCTCGAGCGCTTCTCGGTGAGACCCGTGAGCTCGAGGATGTCCTGCACCGAGCGCCTCCGGTCGTAGAAGCTCCGAAACAGGACGACCGTCTCCTCGACGGTGAGCTTGTCCGCGAGCTTCGTCTCCTGGAGCGAGACCCCGAGCCGCT